>CAZGOX010000018.1:0-19923 GCA_964527955.1 uncultured Opitutaceae bacterium
GACCGCTCACCTGCGCCTCAGGCCCAGGATGCTCAGGAAGAAGCTCGCGAACACGGTCTGGGTGCCGATCATCCACAGGGTCATGGACGGGATGAAGACCCGCATCGTGGCCTCGGCCTGCAGGGTGCCGTAGCCCGCGGCCCGCCAATGCCAGACCGTCGCGAAAGCTCCGGCGAGGCCGAGGACTGCCAGCAGGGCCCCGGCGGCGAGGCCGGTCTCCAGCGTCACGTGCCGGAATGCGCGCGCGAGCTGCCGGTCCTCCGGGAGCAGCCCCTCGGTGATCGCGAAGACCTTGGTCAGGACCCCAAAGACGACCGCCTGGTAGCCGATCACGATGAAGGTGGCGCCGGCCAGCAGTGAATGGATGTCAAGCGTGCCCCATCCGAGGTGGAGCGGCCCCGGGATCAACAGCGCAAACAGTACGGCGCCTGCAAGCATGAGGGCGAGGCCCGGCAGCAGGAACAGCCACCGCGGGCAGTACATCAGCAGGAAGCGAAGGTGGCGCCACCCGTCGCGCCAGCTTCGAAGGTGGGGCGGGCGGGAGCGTCCGTCCTGGCTCAGGGTCGTCGGCACCTCGGCCAGGCGAAGGCCGGCCAGCGTCGCCTTCACCACCATCTCGCTCGCAAACTCCATCCCGGTCGTATGGAGGTCGAGGCCCAGGATGGCCGCGCGATCGAATCCACGCAGGCCGCAGTGGAAATCCCCGCAGGGACTGCGGAAGAACAGTCTCCCGATGAAGGTGAGCACGGGGTTTCCGAGATAGCGATGGAGGGGCGGCATCGCCCCCGGCGCGATCCCGCCGGTAAAGCGGTTGCCCATCACGAGCTGCTTGCCGGCCCGCAGCTGGTCCAGGAACGCATCGAGGCGTGAAAAGTCGTAGCTGTCGTCGGCATCGGCCATGATCACAAAGCGCCCGCGGGCGGCGGCGATGCCGCCCGCAAGGGCCGCCCCGTAGCCGCGGGCCTCCACCTGCACCACCCGCCCGCCGGCCTCGCGCGCAAGCTTCTGCGAGCCGTCCGTGCTGCCGTTGTCGGCCACGACGACCTCGCCCGCAACTCCGTGCTCCTCGATCCAGCGCCCGGCCTTCGCCACGCAGACAGCGACCGTCTCCGCCTCGTTCAGGCACGGCATCAGCACGGTCAACTCCAAGGTACCATCGCCGGTTGCGGGCGTCGTCGGTGGCAGCGGCTCGGGCATCGACTGGCCTTATGGCGGCGCGGGCTCCAAAAGGCTAACCAATTTCGGGATGGCCCGGCTGATTGCGCTTGAACCCGCCCTTCGGTGGCCGGCACCATCGCGCCCTCATGAGGTGGCACCTGCGTCCGTGGGCATTCGGCCTGGCATTGGCACTGGCCGCCTGTGCCGCGCTTCCGGGTTTCATGGGGAGGGAGGCCCGGCCCCGGTCGTTTTTCCTTGAGGTGACCCTCGCCGGGGACGGCAGGGGGTTCACGCAGGTATACTACGACCTGGGGGGCGGCTTCAGCGAGCAGGACTCGACCAAACAGCAACTCAACGGGACGACCTCCCCCGCAGTCTATCGGCTGGCCCTTCCCACGGGATTCTACCGTGCGCTCCGTTTCGACCCCATCGACCACGCGGGCACGGCCTCCTTCTCGGGCGCAAGGATCGTTGACTCCCGGGGCGGGGTGTTTCGCAGCTTCGCGCCGGTCGACTTTCAGCCGACCCATGACATTGCGTCCCTGGAGCGGAACGGCGGCGCGCTGGTCATGCGCAGTCCCCCGGGGGGCGACGACCCCTACCTGATGATCGATACCGGCGGGCCCTTTGTTCTCGGACTCGATCTTTGGGACCGGGTCCTCCGCTCCCTCCCGATGTTCCTGATCGTGTTCGCGGCGGCCTTCTCCGCGGGGTCGCTGCTTCCGGAGAGGTTCGTGCAGGGACTCCGGCTCGACGACGGCCGCTGGATGCTCGGGGGAGGCTTGGTCCTGGTTGCCGCCAAGCTCTGGCTTGTGTCCGCGCAGACCGTGTACGCCATCGGCCCGGCCGGGCATGACGACCGGCTCTTCCTCGAGCAGGCGAGCTCGCTCCTGGCCGGCCGCTGGCTCGGGCCGTACAGCCAGTTTGCGCTGATGAAGGGGCCGATGTACTCCCTGTTCGTCGCGGCGGTGTTCGTGACGGGCGTGCCCCTGTTCACAGCCCAGCACCTGCTCTACGCCTTCGCCTGCTGGACCTTGGTCGCTGCCCTCCGCCCCCTGGCACGGGGCCGCGGGCTCCGGGCCGCGGTCTTCGTCGTCCTTCTCTTCAACCCAATCACGTACGACGGGTTCCGGATGATGCGGGTGGCCCGGCAGGCCCTGCTGCCTGCGCTGACGCTGATGATCATCGCCGGGCTGGTCGGGTTGGCTGCCCGGCGCTCGGGGCCGAGGCGCGGCCTCCTGCCGTGGGCCCTCCTCGCGGGGACCGCACTGCCCGCCTTCTGGATGACACGCGAAGAGGGGGTCTGGCTCCTGCCGTGTGTCGCCCTCCTGTGGCTTGCGGCGGCCGCTGCGGTTTGGCGGGATCGACTGCCCGACCGTCCTTCGCGCCTCGCCATCCTGGCGCTTCCCGCGCTCGGCTGGGCGGCCGGCATGGGTGCCGTATCCGCCGTCAACCTCCACTACTACGGCGTCTTCACGACCTGTGAATTCCGGAGGTCGGAATTCAGGGACGCGTACGGGGCGCTGCTGCGCGTGGAGCCGACGGTCCGGCGGCCGGGCGTCATCGTGCCGCGCGAAACCCGCGCCCGGATTTATGCGGTCAGCCCGGCTTTCGCGGAGCTGCGTTCCTACCTTGAGGGAACCGGGGGTGAGGGCTGGGCGGCCGCATCGCAGGGCACAACCCACCTTCCCCCCTCCGAGCATGAGATCGCCGCTGGGTGGTTTGTCTGGGCGCTGAGGGACGCAGTGATCAGTTCGGGCCATGGCCGCGATGGCGCCGAGGCCATGGCCTTCTACGCCAGGCTCGCCCGGGAGGTGAACGACGCCTGTGACGCGGGCAAGCTTGCCGCGGGCCCGAGACATTCGGGAGTCCAGCCCACGATTCGGTACGCGGACCTGGGGCCCATATGGGCCTCGTCCCTCGAGGCCGCCCGGCTCGCCTTCCTTTTCGAGGGCCTGTACGTGGATTCTCCGCCGAGCCAGGGCGACCCCGCGAGCCTCGTCCTCTTTTCCGACCTCACGCGGGGGCGCCTGAGCCCGGCGGCCGGCGACGCCAACCCGTTGCCCAAGGAGCGCTGGCTCGACCGGGTCCGCCTGGATATCCTGCAGCAGATCGGGTTGGCCTATGCCTGGGTCGCCCCGTGGGCGGTCGGCGCAGGGGTCCTGGCGTTCGTTGGGTCCGTCGCCGTGGCCGCCCGCAGGCGGAGGCTTCCCTTTTTCGTATTGGCCGGAGCCGGGATCCTTGCGTCGGTCTGCTCCATGGTCGCGATATGCGGAGTGATCGATGCGACCTCCTTTCATGCCGCCGACGTAGGGTACCTGACCGGATGCTACGGCTTGGTCCTGCTGTTTGTCTTCTTCGGCTGGCTCGCCCTGGCCGAGGCGCTCCGCTCCGACGCCAAGTGACCCGGGAAATCCCGGCTTGCCAAACGGCGACCGCGATCTCTTCATCGGCACCCGAGCCCACGCACCGCATGACCTTCCACTCCAACCAAACCATTACGATGTCTCTCGCGTGCGCGGGCCGCTTGGCGAACTGAGCCGAGCCAACGCCCGCCGCGAAGAGCGGGCCCCCTGGAAAACCAGACGGTTTCTCCCCAGCCCGCTCCTCCGAGCGGGTTTTTTGTTTCCTTCCCCAACCGTCCCATCCGATGTTTTCCCAATGCAAGGTGATCTGGTCCATCATGCGCGGCCACCGGCTGCGCTACGGGCTCGCGCTTGCCTCCCTGGTCGTGGCCACCGTGGTCAACTTCGGGGTGCCCCTGGTCGGGAGCGCCACGATTGACTTCGCTGTGTCCACGGCGCCCGTGGCGGGCGCCCCCCCGCTGATGGCCGCCATGCTCGCCCTCCTGGGAGGCGCATCCTTCCTGCGGGCCCACCTGTGGGTCGCGCCGGCGGCCATGGTCGTGCTGAGCCTTTTCAGCGGCATCTTCAGCTACCTGAAGGGCTGGCAGGCCTCCCTGGCGAGCGATGGGATCGCGCGGCGGCTCAAGGACGACCTGTACGACCACCTGAACCACCTGCCCGCCTGCTACCACGATCGCACGGACACGGGCGACCTTGTCCAGCGGTGCACGAGCGACGTCGAGACCGCGCGCCAGTTCCTTGCGACCCAGGTGATGGAGATCGGCAACGCGGCCATACTCGCCTGCGCGGCCTTTCCGCTGCTCCTCTCGCTGAACGTGCCCATGACGCTCGTGTCGTTCTCGCTGATCCTCCCGATCGTCGCATACGGGTACGTCTACTTCCTGAAGGTCCAGCACGTCTTCAAGGCGGTGGACGAGGCCGAGGGCGCGCTTACGGGCGTCATCCAGGAAAACCTGACGGGGATCCGCGTCGTACGCGCGTTCGCCCGCCAGGAATTCGAGCGGGCGAAGTTCGCAGCGCCCAACGCGCTCTACCGGGACCGGAGCCTGCGGATGCTCCGGCTCATGTCCTGGTACTGGTCCATCAGCGACCTGGTCGCGCTGGGGCAGCTCGGGCTCGTGCTGCTCGTGGGCGCCCATTGGATCGTCACCGGCCGGCTGACCGTCGGCGAATTGTTCGCCTTCCTGTCCTACCTCGGGATCATGCTCTGGCCGGTCCGCCAGATGGGGCGGATCCTTACCGACCTCGGCAAGACCTCCGTGGCGCTGAACCGCATCCGCGAAATCCTCGCCGTCGGGCGGGAGGTCGAGCCTGCGGCGGCCCCGGCCCTGCCATCCAGGCTGACGGGGGCGGTCGAGGTCCGCGGCCTGACCTTCGCGCACGCGAACCAGCCGGCGGGGGCGCCGGGCGCCCTCAACGACGTGTCCTTCTCGGTGGCGCCGGGGGAGTCGCTTGCGATCCTCGGCCCCTCGGGCGCGGGCAAGAGCACCCTGATCCATTTGTTGCTGCGCCTCTATGACTATACCGAGGGCTCGATCCGGCTCGACGGCCTCGAGCTCTCCGGGCTGCCCCGCACGTGGGTGCGTTCGCAGATCGGCACGGTCATGCAGGAGCCGTTCCTCTTCTCGAAGTCGCTCCGGGACAACCTGCGGCTCGGGCATGGCGGGGCCGCGGACCCGGAGATCGAGCAGGCGGCCCGCGCGGCCTGCATCCACGACACGATCCTCTCCTTTGAGCAGGGATACGACACGCTGGTCGGCGAGCGGGGCATCACCCTCTCGGGCGGCCAGCGGCAGCGCATGGCGATCGCCCGCGCCGTGCTCAAGGCCCCTCCCCTGCTTGTCCTGGACGACGCCATGAGCGCGGTCGACGGCGAGACCGAGGCGATGATCCTCGATGCGCTCAAGGAGCGCCGGGGGCGCGCCACGACGCTTGTGATCGCGCACCGGCTTTCGACCCTGGCGCACGCCGACCGCGTGATCGTGCTCGACCACGGCCGCATCATCCAGACGGGCACGCACACGGATCTCGCCGCGCAGCCCGGCCTGTACCGCCGCCTCTGGGAAATCCAGACCCGGATCGAGACCGACCTCAGCCGGGAGCTCGACTCGGCCTGACGCCATGACCGACCCCCACCAGCAGGACGAGTTCAAGGCGAGGCTCGACGCCGGGCTCTGGACCAGGATTTTCAGGCGCGCGCTGCACCTGAAGCGCTTCCTCATCCCCCTGTTCATCACAGCGATTGTCGTCGCCATGTGCGACGCGGGCTTCGCCCTCGTGACCCGGTGGGTGATCGACGGGGTCGTGCGCGACGGGGCGCGGGCGCCTTTCCGCCTGTACATCGCCGTCTACGCGGCGATCACGCTCACCCTGAGCGCGTGCGTGTGGGTGTTCATCGACCTCGCCGGCAACATCTCCAACCGACTGGCCCACGACATCCGGCGGGACGCCTTCGACCGGCTGCAGCAGCTCGAGTTCGCGTACTTTGACGCCCGGCCGGTGGGCTGGCTCATCACCCGGCTGACGAGCGACTGCGACCGGCTTTCGCGGATCATCGCCTGGGGCTTTCTCAACATCGTGTGGGGCGTGAGCTACGTCTTCATGATCGCCGTGAGCCTGATCATCATGAACTGGGACCTCGGCCTGATCGTCGTCGGGATCGTGCCGCCGCTCGCCGTCGTCTCGAAGTATTTCCAGAGGAAGATGCTGCTCAGCTCGCGCGAGATCAGGAAATTCAACTCGCAGGTCACGGCCGCGTACAACGAGTCGATCCAGGGCGTCCGGACGACCAAGACCCTGGTCCGGGAAAGGGAAAACCTGGGCGAGTTCCGGCACCTGACCTCGCGCATGTTCGACGCCTCGGTGCTCAACGCCCGGCAGAACGCCCTGTACTACCCCGTCGTCATGACCCTCGGGAGCCTCGCGGCAGGCCTCGCCCTCTGGCGCGGCGGGCACTTGACGGCCGGCGGGGCGATGAGCCTGGGAACGCTGGTCGCCTTCATCAATTTTGCAGGACAGTTCTTCCATCCCATCAACCAGCTGGCCCAAAACCTCACCGAGATGCAGGGCGCCCAGGCCGCGGGAGAGCGGGTGATGGGGCTGCTGGCGACCGAGCCCGGGATCAGGGATTCCGAGGCCGTCGGGCGCAGGATGCGCGAATTCCTCCCCGGTTCCAGCGGGCTCGCGCCCGACGGGATGCGCCGGAAGATCGGGACCGTCGAATTCCGCCACGTGACCTTCCGCTATGCCTCGGGGCCCGTCGTCCTCGAGGACTTCAACCTGATCGTGCGCGAGGGCGAAACGATCGCCCTCGTCGGCGCCTCGGGGGGCGGAAAGAGCACCATCGTCTCCCTTGTCTGCCGCTTTTACGAGCCGACCGAGGGGCAGATCCTGCTCGACGGGGTCGACTACCGCGAGCGCTCCCTTGGCTGGCTCCAGTCGCAGCTCGGCATCGTCCTCCAGACCCCCCACCTGTTCAAGGGCACGGTCCGCGAGAACATCCGCTACGGCAGGCTGGACGCGACGGACGCCGAGATCGAGGAGGCCGCCCGGCTGGTCAACGCCCATGAATTCATCGTCCGGATGGAGCACGGGTACGACTCCCAGGTTGGCGAGGGCGGCAACCGCCTCTCGACAGGCCAGCGCCAGCTCCTTTCGTTTGCGCGGGCCCTGCTGGCCAACCCCCAGATCTTCGTGATGGACGAGGCCACCTCATCCATCGACACAGAGACCGAGCAGCTGATCCAGACGGGCCTGGAGACCGTCCTGCGCGGGCGGACAAGCTTCGTGATCGCGCACAGGCTGAGCACGATCCGGCGCGCCGACCGGATCCTGGTCATCAACCGGGGGCGCATCGAGGAGTCGGGCAGCCACGAGGAGCTGCTCAGGCTCCGCGGCCACTACTTCGGCCTCTACACGAGCCAGTTCCACCGGGAGCAGGAGGAGAAGGCCTTGGAAAGTGAGTCCGCGTAACCTGCTGCGGGCACGGCATGATACCTGCTTCATTTCCCCGCCAAATGGCCCTTCCTGGCATCGCGCCGCTCCTTCGACCGCAGTCGTGGCTTCGACTTGCGCTGACGGTGTGTTCGCCGACGCTCGCCTGCTCGGCGACCCTCTCCGTGGCGGTGGGGCACGTCCTCGCCGGGAGGTCCCGCGCCGCCCCGGGATTGCACTCAGCCTGCCTGGAGTCCACGTTGGACCCTTATGGCATTGCTCAGCCTTCTCGACATCAGCCTCAGCTTCGGTGGTCCCGCCATTTTAGATAAGGTCAATTTCCAGGTGGATCCCGGTGAGCGGGTGTGCCTGGTCGGGAGGAACGGGGCCGGAAAATCCACGCTGATGCGGGTGATCGCCGGCGAGACGAAGCCCGACACCGGGGACATCTTCCGCCCCGCCGGGGCGGTGTATGCGCGTCTGACCCAGGAGATTCCGGCCGGCATCACGGGGACCGTCCACGACGTGGTCGCCTCCGGCCTGCGGGAGGCGCGGATCCACGAGGAGGACTGGGAGAGGGATATCCGGCTTGAGGACCTGGTCGCCAAGCTGCAGCTTCCCGGATCCGCCGACTTTGCGACGCTCTCCGGGGGCCTGAAGCGGCGGGTCCTCCTCGCGCGGGCCCTGGCGGGGCAACCGGACCTGCTGCTCCTGGACGAGCCCACGAACCACCTCGACATCGAGTCGATCCTCTGGCTCGAGGAATTCCTGCTCGAGGCGAAGCTCTCCCTTTTCTTCGTCACGCACGACCGCGTCTTTCTGCGCAGGCTCGCGACGCGGATCGTGGAGCTCGACCGGGGACGGCTCGTCAGCTGGGCCTGCGACTACGACACGTACCTCGTGCGCAAGCAGGAGGTCCTCGAGGCGGAGGAGCGCAACCAGGCGCTCTTTGACAAGAAACTCGCCCAGGAGGAGGCCTGGATCCGGCGGGGCGTGCGCGCCCAGAGATCGCGCGCCCAGAGCCGGATCAACCAGCTCAAGCAGATGCGCGCCGAGCGGGCGGCGCGTCGGGAACGCGTCGGCGACGTCACTCTCCGGCTGGCCGAGGCCGAGCGCTCGGGCGTGAAGGTCCTGGCCGCGGAGAACGTCGGGTTCTCCTGGGAAACGGGGAAGCCCGTCGTCAAGGACTTCACGATCACGATCACCCGCGGCGACAAGATCGGCCTGATCGGCCCCAACGGCGCGGGCAAGACGACCCTGATCAAGCTCCTCCTCGGCCAGATCCCGCCGAGCGCAGGGGTGATCCAGCAGGGCACGAAGCTCGAGGTCGTGTACTTCGACCAGCTGCGGGACCAAGTCGACGACTCGAAGACCGTCGCCGACAACATCGCAAACGGGAATGCGACCGTGACGATCGACGGCCGCACCCGGAACGTGATCAGCTACCTCCAGGACTTTCTTTTTGCGCCCGAGAGGGCGCGCACGCCGGCCAGGGTGCTCTCGGGCGGCGAGAGGAACCGGCTCCTGCTGGCGAAGCTCTTCACGAAGCCCGCCAACGTGCTCGTCATGGACGAGCCGACCAATGACCTCGACGCCGAGACGCTGGACCTGCTCGAGGACCTTCTGGTCGAGTACGAGGGCACGCTGCTCTTGGTGAGCCACGACCGGGAGTTCCTGGACAATGTCGTGACGAGCACGCTTGTCTTCGAGGGCGGGGGCAGGATCGGCGACTATGTCGGGGGCTACGCCGACTGGCTCCGCCAGCGGGCCCAGCCGAAGGCGCCCGCCCGCGCCGAGAAGCCCAGGGAAGACACCGCCGCTTCCCCGAAGGTTCCCGCGCCCAAACCGAGGAAGCTGTCGGCCAAGGAGCGGAAGGAGCTCGACGGACTCCCTGCAAGGATCGAAACCCTTGAAAGGGAGCAGGCCGAACTCACCGCCAGGCTGGCCGACCCGGCCCTGTACAAGCGCGATCCAGCCGCGTTCGGACTGGCGAGGGCCCGCCTCGAGGAAAACGAACGCGAGCACGCCGCAGCCTTCGCCCGCTGGGAGGAATTGGAACCCCTAAGGGGTTGACCGGCCCGGCCCGAGACTACGGAATCGCTGAAGCCCCGTTGGTCTTTGCGTTGCCGCCGAGCTCCCGGATTCGTTGGTTGGCCTGTTTCAACTCCTGGCTCAAGTCCTCGATCTCGCGGCGCGACAGGATTTTCTCGACCTCCAGCTGGTTGCGGGTGCTCCGCAACTCAAGGTCGGCAAGACTCGCCTGCAGCCGCTCGGAAACGGCCTCGGCGCGGGCCGCCACGTAGAGCCGGGTCGCCAATGCCGCAGCGAGCGCAAGGCAGGCGACCAAAACCCATGGAATAAGAGATGTCTGGTTTGAAGCTGGGCTCTTTTCACTCATCGGGCGCGGCCAGCCGAGGGGATGCCCGAGCCCCGGCTGAGGCGAGCAAAAACAGGGGCCATCCGCGTTGGCTTGATCCTCCTCGAACAAGGCCGATGATGGCTTTCCATGCAACTCTCCCATCCCAGCGCGGACGTGTACGTCCCAGGAGCGGGCCTGGCCCCGGAGAAGGCGCTGGCGGGCGTCACCCACCTCTGCATCGGGGCCCATCAGGACGACATTGAGATCATGGGTTATTCCGGAATCTGCGACTGCCTCGACGTGCCCGGCAGGAGGTTCGGCGGCGTCGTGATCACGGACGGCGGCGGCTCCCCCCGATCGGGCCGCTACGCCGGGACCACCGACGAGAAGATGCGTTCCGTGCGCAGGGAGGAGCAGCGCAAGGCCGCCCAGATCGGCCGTTATGCGATCCAGATCCAGCTGGGCCATCCGAGTGCCGACGTGAAGAAGCCCGGCCATCCGGGGGTGGCGGCCGACCTCGCTGCCATCTTCTCGGGCTGCAGGCCCGAGGTGGTCTACCTCCACAACCCCGCCGACAAGCACGATACCCACATCGCCGTGCTGCTGCACTGCCTGGAGGCGATCCGGGCGCTGCCACCGGGACAGAGGCCTTCCCGGATCCTGGGATGCGAGATCTGGCGCGACCTCGACTGGCTGCCCGACGATGCCAAGGTTCCCCTCGACTCCGGCCGGCACCCTGGCCTCGCCCTGCAGCTTCTCGCGGTCTTCGACTCGCAGATCAGCGGCGGAAAGCGCTACGACCTGGGCGTGGTCGGGCGGCGCTCCGCCAATGCGGTATTCAATGCCTCGCACGAAGTCGACCGGATGTCGGGCATCACCTGGGCCGTGGACCTCACCCCCCTCGCTGGCCAGCCAGGCCTTGGAATCCAGGACTTCACTTCCTCCCTGGTGAGCCGATTTAAGGCCGACGTTGAGCAGCGGCTGCAGGCCTTTGGCGGCAGCCGAGGCGTATGATTTTGTCTAATAGGAATCGTTAGAAACGCTTGCCTCGCGTCTCACTGCGAACGAGGTTGCGCCATGGCTGAAAAGTCACTTCGTGCTTGGCGGAATCCTTCCGGCCGCCAGGGCCTCCCTGCCTTGGTCCTCGCCCTGCTGGCGCTCCTGCTTCCAACGGGCCGGCTTGCCGCCCAACCCCCGGCGCCCACGCCGGAACAGGTACAATGGCTGCGCACCCGTGGCCACCCGGCAAACACGCTTCATGCCGAGGTGGTCGTGCCTGCCCCGAGCGCTCTTTCCGTCGACCTCACGACGCGGGCCCAGGCACGTGCTTTCTTCAACGCGGTTTACACGGCTTCGGATGGCATTCCGTCTGGATGGACGGGCAGCCTCAGCGGCACGCCGGGCACCAGCGCAAGCGGCACGGCCGGCGACACTTCGGCCGCGTTCAAGGCCGCGGTCCAGCTGCGCATCAACTGGTTCCGGGCCATGGCGGGAGTCCCCGCGGACATCGCGTTCGACACCGTGAATGATTGCGCGCCGGACCAACAGGCAGCCCTCATGATGGCGGCCAACGACACACTCAGCCACAACCCTCCCAAGGGTTGGCTGCTATACACGCAGAGCGGGGCGACCGCCGCCGGCAATTCCAACATTTCGCTGGGAACCGAGGGCCCCGTCGCGATCACGGGTTACATCTCTGATCCCTTCTCCAACAACGCGGCTGCCGGCCACCGGCGGTGGCTCCTCTACCCGCAGACGCAGACGATGGGGTCGGGCGACGTGGACGCCGTGAATGGGTTCAGATCGGCCAACGCCACCTGGATTCTCGATACCAACTATGGCGGGGCGCGGCCCGCGACGCGGGACAATTTCGTGGCGTGGCCTCCTCCGGGCTACGTCCCCTACCAAGTCGTGTTTCCGCGCTGGTCCTTCTCCTATCCGAATGCTGATTTCGCATCCGGCCCAGCTACCGTCACCATGACGAGCGGCGGTGTCTCAGTGCCCGTCGCACTTGAGGTCTTGGGGAATCCAGGTGCCGGGGAAAACACTCTCGTCTGGGATTATAACGGACTGAACCCGAACACCGTCACAACCCCGGCCCCCGAACCCAGCTCCGACATCGCGTACAACGTCTCGGTCAATAACGTGGTGATCAACGGTGTCGCCCAGAACTTTTCCTACACCGTCACCCTCTTCGACCCGGCCGTCGCCGCCCCCGGCGACACGCCGCCGACCGTGAACGGCCCCGCGCAGAACACCGTGGGCGGGAGCTCGAGCTTCTCCGTGTCGGGAATCCCTTCCTTTGCCAACGGGTTCGAATACCGGACCGTGACCGGCCTCGCGCCGGCAAGCACCACCTATGGGGCCGATGGGGGAAGTCTGGAGGGAGTGATCGCCACCACCACAGGGAGCTACAACCCGATCGACACGACGGAATCCTTCGCTGGCGGCGCCTCCTACCACCTCGCCCAGCCCGACCCGACCACCCAGACCCTCACGCTGCCGGGAAACTATTTCATCTCGGGCTCCTCACCCACCCTCAATTTCGAAAGCTGGTACGGATTCGGGACAAGCCACCAGACCGCGCACGTGCAGATTTCGACGGACGACGGCAACTCCTGGAACGACATCTACGCCCTGTCGGGAAACGACAGCTTGAACCTTGTAGAGTCCGGATTTGGCGCGCATTCGATCTCGCTGAGCGCTTTCGCCGGATTCGTGTTCCAGGTGCGCTTCGCCTACACCTTCGACGAGTCCACAGGCAGCTACGACAATGCGACCACGCGGGAAAACGGATGGAACATCGACTCCATCTCCCTTGCCGGGGTCGACAGCGCAACCGCGGGAACCCCGAGCGCATTTTCAGCCGGAAACACCTTTGCGTTTGTGCCGGCCGCCGCGGGAAGCTTTGGCCTGCAGGCGCGCGCCGTGATGTTCGGCGCCTATCCCCTCCCCTGGGGACCCGCGGCCTCCGAGACGGCCTCCGTTCAATCCTCCGGTCCCGCCATCACCCTCCAACCGGTGAGCCAGACCCTGAACACCGGGTCCACGATCGTATTCACGGCAGCCGCCTCGGGTTCGCCCACGTACGCCTGGGAGCTCAACGGCACCGTGCTCAGCAACAGCCCGGCGGGCAAGACGTCTGACATCATCACCGGAGCCACCGGGCCCCAGCTGGTCATCACCAACGCCACCGCGGCCAGCAGTGGCAGCTACACGCTCGTCGCCACCAACCCTGTCACCAGCGCGACCAGCAACGCGGCCAGCCTCTCCGTGAGCCCGACCTCGAATCCCGGCGCTGCCAGCAGCATTTCGTCGCGGGCCTTCGTGGGCACCGGCGACAACATCCTGATCGGCGGCTTCTACATCGTGGGCGGCACGTCGCGGACCGTGCTGGTCCAGGCCCTCGGCCCGGCCATTTCCGCAGCACCCTATAATGTCAGCGGCACCCTGCAAAAGCCGGCCCTTTCGATCCACCAGTATCAGAATGGGAAGGACGTCGTGCTCTATTCCAACGCCGGATGGGGATCGAGTCCGGTCCTGCTCAACGCGGCCGCGGCTGTCTACGCCTTTCCCGTGCTGCAGGCCAACTCCCCGGATTCGGAGATCCTTGTCACGCTGCCCCCAGGCGGGTACACGGCCGAGGTCACCGGGGCCGACGGCGGCACAGGCGTCGCCCTCTGCGGGATCTACCAGCTACCCTGATTGAACCGGGAGCAGGCCGTACGCCTGAAGCCTGCGCTCGATTTCGGCCTGCGCGAGAGCCCGCGGTCCGGGCACCCCGAGCCGAAGCGCATCCACCAGCGCCAGCCATTCATGCAGCCGGGGGTCGGCGCTCGCGGCCTGGGGGACGCTGGGGTAGAGGGGACGGACGGTCAGGCCCACGATTGTCCCGTTGGAATAGGGCCAAACGGGCGGCATTGTTTGGAGGTTGTGGCGGTCTTGAGGGAGGACATCCGGCGCAAGCTGGTCCTTGGGCCTGTTCTGCGAAAGCACCGGCATGGCCCAGGCCGTGGGCATCCCGCGGCACGGTTCGCCCAGATGCGCCGGGAAGGCATAGGGCGCGCCGAAGAGCAGGAAGCTGCGAAAGGCCTGGATCCGAACCTTCCGGGAATCCTGGTCGACGAGCCTTGCCTCCTGCAGGCGCCGGACCGCCGCGTGCACCTCGGAGGCGCTCATTCCCAGTTCCGCCGCAATGCTTGCATAGGTTTCCTTCGCTCCGCCAAGACTGATCTTCAGGCCCACAACCACATCCTGTCCCTTTGTTGGCATTGATATATGTTATTCGCGAATAACGAATACTCAAGACAATTGGATGTTTCCGAGTGCAAACATATTGGTACAGCCTAAACGGTGCCTTTGGTAGGGCGAAGTCGCCGCGACGAGCAGGTTCCGATTTGTAGGTCAGCGAGCTTGCTCGCGCTCCGAGAAGGCGCGAGCAAGCTCGCTGACCTACCGGATGCGAATGCCTCCTACTTCCCGCTCACTCTTCCTCTGCTCGGGATCGAGTCGGCGTGAAGATGGCGCAGATCCTCCGGGCCAAACAGCCCGCTTTTCAGGATCTTGGACCTGAGGATGGCCAAGGCCTCGTCACACCGTGCATTGATGTCCCCGATGGAGCACCATAGCGCATTGGCCAGGTGGCGCGGATCCCGCCTCTTGGGATGGAGGCGCGCAGGATGGACGGGCTGGCGGACGCGCCCGGGAAAATAGGGCAGGTTGTCAGGATACTCGGTAAACCCACACCAGAGACGGGAGAGGACCAGCCCGCTCCCCGACTGCGAGTCCTGCCCCGCGCCCGGAAGCGCTCCGTCGAGAATGGACTCTCCCAGCACGCCCAGGGTGCGCTGCAGGTTTGCCGTCACGCTCAGGGCAGCGAGAATCGCCGGGTCTCCCAGGCTTGCCGCTGGAGCCAGGATTTCCTGGAAGGCCAGCCTGCATCTTCCAGAGGCCCATTCAATGTCGTCGGCGAGGACCGAGGCCGGGCACCCGCCGGGAAGCTGGTCCAGGCTCCAGCGGGAGAGTATCGGATCGAGCACCTGCTCGGTGAGCCAAAGGTTATACGGCCGGTTTCCGATGCAAAGGGTCGGGAAGGCGCCAAGCGGGTCGCCGCGGGTTTCCTGGGCAAACTGAATCCTTCCCACAATGGTCGCGATGCAACGTCCGCCCTTTTCGGCGGCCGCCATCGATGGGTTCTTGTCCTGGGGCATCATAGGACAGGCAGTTCGGTCGTCTTGGCGTGTTGGATCAGCAGTTCCTGGAATTCCCTTTCAACCGGGTGCGCCGCTGTTTTCCCAAGCCACGCGGCCATGGCATGGCGGGGCACCACCACCAGCATTCCTTCGCCGGTCCCTGACGGAGTCAAGAATTGGGAGTGTTCCGCCCACTCGCGGCAGCCGTCCAGGACAGTCCGGAACATCTCCCCCGGTTGAAGGAGTATCGCCGCCTCCTCGCTGCCGACGGAAAGCACTGCGTTGCCACTTTCCCTCTCCTGTGGAATCCAAATCATGGTTTCGACGGTTTTTGAGGGGGCGACGATGGAATCGGACGCGGCGCGTTCCGGCGGGCGCTTGCCTGGGACCCCTCCTCGCTTGTGGAGCGGGCGCAGTCGGCCTTCGCGGCCAGTTGCAACGTCATGTCTCCGGCGAAGGGCGGGCCGACGGCGACGGGAGGCACGCACTCCGGGGAGGAGGCGCCCTCCGAGGCGAGGCCGCCGGACGCGAGACTGAGCGCCCGCCCGAAGTCCCCGGCGGGGTTCCCGCCCCTCTCGGCCCTGCCCCGCGCTTCTTCGAGCCCGATCGCCAAGTCGCGGGCGTCCGTTCCCGTGACCTGTCCCACGGCGGCGTCGAGGCCGCCCCCATGCGCCTTGAATTCCGCCCTCTCCCGCCGGATCTGCGCAGTCGTGAGCCCTTCGGCCGCGGGCTCGGGCAAGGGCGCGGCCGGTCTCGGCTCCGCCAAGTGGACACGGGGCGCGCAATCCCAGAGCCCGTCCTGCCCGCGTTCGTGGGCAAGGTTCTCGAGGATTTCCCGATAGTACTCGCGGACGCTCCGGTTGACGGCTTTCAGCCCCGCAGGCTTCTCGGTGCAAAAATGGTAGGCGGCCCGCCCTTTCGCGACCTTCGCCGACCTTCCAGGACGGCCCTTGTTGTACGCTATGATGTCGCCGACATTGAGCTGCGCGAAGTCCTCGGGGCTGAATCGCTGGCGCTCCTCGCGGCTTACCTGGTGCCGGATCGCAAGCGTCCTTCCCCCTGCAAGCGCTCCCGCAAGCCCCGCAAAGCTGAAGCTGTGGTCCGAAACCACCTTCTCCCGGGTGACGCGCCCGCAGATCTCGGCGGCGCGGTGGCAGGTCTCGGGGTCGGTCTGCTGGAGCCAGAACTGGACGCCAAACGCCGAGATATAGACATTGGCGGCGTCCCGGCCGATCACCTCGACAATCCAGGCGTAGCTCTGGGTCGCGCAGATGTTCACCACGTGGTTCGAGCGGGACAGGTTCATGAAGTAGGGATCCCCCGCGGTCGACGAGCCGCTGATGATGTACTTGTGGCACTCGTCGGCAAAATAGAGGACCAGCCGGGTGGAGTTCAGGTCCGACCTTCCGTTGCGCGAGAGCATCGTGCTCTGGAAATCCATCTTGCAGGCCGTGCCGAGGAGGCGTCCGAGCTGCTCGTAGCGGTCGCCCGGCACCAGGCCGACGATCTTCCCGGATTGGATGACATCCTCAAACGAGAAGGTCGACGGCCGGCAGAAGGTCTCGGCGAGGTCGGGATCCTGCAGGAACACGTCAAAGGCCCCTGAAATTGTCGACTTGATGACGTTGGCGGTCTTGCCGTCCGCCACCATTCTCTGCCACTCGTCGCGGAAGAAGAGAAAGAGGTCCTCCAGGGGAGCCATTTGGCGGCGCTTGGATTCTTCTCCCGCGGCAACCTCGGAACCGAGCGTGGCCAGCTTCGCCGCGAGGGCTGCAAGCGCGGCGGCCAGCCGGTGGTCCTGGGTGGCCAGCCTCACAATGTCCACGGCCGTGCAGGGAGTGGACTCGACCGCCCGGTGGAGGGCGATGCAGGCCGCGATGACCTTGCGGCCCTGCTCATAGAAGTAGTCGTTCTCACCCCTGCCCGCTCCGCCGCGCGCCATGGCCGCCAGCCGCGTCAAACGCTCCGCGGCCTCCCCGGCGGGCAGCCTCTCGTCGACGAGGTTGAAGTGGATCCCGTTGTCCACATGGACGAGCCCGTCGAGCGTCAAGGTCTGCGGCGGATCGGCCCATTGCTCCCGCCCATCCGGGCCCGGCTGCGGGATTGGACGGTCCCGCCCGGCCGTATGGCTCACCCTGAGGAGGCGGCCGCCCGCCCATCTCCAGCCAACAAAGCGCGGCTGCGAGTCCTCGATCGGGACGGGAGGCTTCTCGAGTTCCGGCAGCAGGGCCTCGAAAGCCTGCTGGTCCCCGAATATCGTTTCGGGAATCGCCCGGCCGGCCCGGCTGTGGCCCGCCGGAAACCTGATGCGGGAAAGCATCTCCCCGGCGTCCGAGCCGCCGGCGCCCCCGCGCGCGCTCAAGTACCAGAAGCGTCCGCGCTCGTCCCGGAACCGCGCAACGGGAAGCCGGGACGAGGGCGCCAGGATCATGACATCCCGGGAAACGCAGCGCCCCGCCTCGTTCGCAAGATAGATGCACGCGTCGACAAGGTCCCCCTTGACCTCGGGAATGAAGGCCCCGAGTTTTTGGAATTCCTCTCCGGAGAGCGCGTCTCCCGTCTCCTCCTTGTAGGTGCAAAACAGCTGCGCCAGGGCGGGCATGAGCACGCCGGCCGTCTTGGAGGAGCCCGTCACGCCCGTCACCAGGATCGAGGTCAGCAGGTCGTCATATCCCACCGGCATGCCTGCGATGGAGAGTCCACGCCGCCGCGAGCCCACCGGGGCTCCCGCGGACCCGGCAGGCGTCGCATAGGGGTCGTAGAACTCCGGGTCGCACAATTGGAGGCAGCGCGCCTGGAACATCCAGGCACAGACACAGGCTGCCGCGATCATCGCCCTGTCGACAATCCTGAGCCAGCGCCAGCCGTCCGGAAGGCCGTCGAGGGCCGCTGAAACCAGGGGGGAGACGCGCGCCCAGGTCTCCAGCGCCGGCAGCATGGTGCATGCAGTCAGCAGGAAGAGAACGCTGAAGAACATGCAGGCGACGGGGGACTCAACGGGCAGCCGGTGGGCAAAGAAAACGACCCAGCCCCGCCATAGGGCTGCGGCACGGTTGCTCCTTGGGCCCGGGGGACGCATGCCGGGGATAATAGCAAGCGCGGGACCCCCTCCGGGCGCTTGCTACTTTAGGGGCTTTCGATGCCAGAATCCCCGTCCAGCGGAATCCCCGGAGCCCTGATGTCCGGCCAGGTCGCCGAGGCCCTCGCCCTGGAGGCCCTGAACATCTCCAAGAACACCGCTGTCTGGCGACCCACTGCGGAACAAATTGGCAGCCTGGCTTTCAAAGCCGTCGTGGGCCACCCGAGGTACACCTCGACCGGGCTTGCCCGGGGGACCGTGCTGGACAGCGTCGAGGCGGGATTCGCGGAAATCAAATCTGGAAGAAGCACCTTGGATTCGACCTATCAACTTCGCCTTCAGACCTATCGGGCTCTCGTCGAGAAGAAGCCCCTGACCATCTATACCAACCGGCCGGTCGACGTCGATTTCGGCCATTGGCTCAACCCGCGGGGCGTGCAAATCGAGCCTCTCCCCTAGCAAGCCCTGTTCCCATGGACCCATCCCCCGCAACCCTGCAGCTTTTGCGCGGCTCCCAGGCCGACGCCGAGACTTTCGAAGCCATTTACCTGTTCAAGAACGTCAGCTTCCTGCGCGCGACGTACCAGATACGACTTCTCGCCCTCAACGCCGGAGCCGCCGGCAAGAAGCTTGTGCTGAAGGTGCCGAGGTCGTGCAGCTTCGACGACTCGCTCGACGGCCTGATCCAGGCGATGCCGGATGTCATTCGCCGGGAGGACCTGCCGTGAGCCTGTATCTTTGCGTATTCGACGGGGAGCAGGAGATGGAGGGGATCGAGGTCGGGTCGTACGCCAGCTTCAATTCGTTTCGCTCCTATGTCGTGCGTGAAATCGAAGGCGGGGTGCCGGGGTCCTCGTTCCCCACCCTCGTCCTTCACTCCGACTGCGACGGCGAGTGGCCTCTCCAGGACTGCGTCCGGCTCCGGTCCGAGCTCGGTTCCATCCGAGCCGAAATGGCCGGCCGCCCGCCCGTGACGCCGGCAGACGGGTTTTCGGGCCCGCCGCCCGAAAACGCCCTCGAGAGCTTCAGGGATGTCGACGGCCAACTGCTCGTCGGGCGGATGCAGACGCTCGTCGAGGTCGCAATCCAGAGGGGACGTCCGATCC
Organism: uncultured Opitutaceae bacterium; assembly: GCA_964527955.1. Lineage (GTDB taxonomy): Bacteria > Verrucomicrobiota > Verrucomicrobiia > Opitutales > Opitutaceae > Palsa-1447. The sequence goes on from CAZGOX010000018.1 coordinate 19,194, forward strand.
TTTTTCAATAGGGCTGGTTGGGCGCTTGCTACAATGCACGGCATCCATGCCGCTGCGGCCCGCGTCCTCCCTCGTCCTTGCGATCCTGGTTGTCTCCCGGGCGTTGCGCGCGCAGGAGCCCGCGGGCAACGCCCTTGGGCTGGTGAACGCTTTTCTCGCGGCCCAGGCGCCGAATTCGGCCGAGTACCGGGCGGACCTCCGCGCCACGCCAGACGACGCCCCGATCCCTCCCGGTCGCATCGCGGGACATTCGCCGTTTCTTGGCGCCTTCACCTACCGGCCCATGACCTATCGTGAACTCCCGGCGCGGGAGCGCGCAGAGATCCTAAGCGATCCGAAGTTCCGTCTCTTCCTCGTCTCCGTCCGGCAATCGGTCGATGGGCCCAGCTTCCGCGCCGGCTTGCCCGGAAGACCGGTGCCGTCCCCCGACCTTGGTACGATCGACCTGGCGCCTGAGGAAGTGCTCCGGCCCGGGCCCGTCTGGATCCTTGTGCCGCGATGACCCCGGACAACAGGCTTCCGGACGGGGTCGACGCCCGAGGACTCCACGAGCTCCTCGGTGCCATGCATGACCAGGTGGCGACCGCGCTCTGGCTTTCCGCCGGCATGCTGTTCGCCTTTTGCGCCATCTCGTGCACGGCGTTCGGGTTGCGCCGCCCCGCCCTGGTTGCAGGGCTTCTCTATTCGCTCACGCTCTGCTTCGTCCACAACGGGCACGCGCAAGCGCTCG
>CAZGOX010000019.1:0-5893 GCA_964527955.1 uncultured Opitutaceae bacterium
CGAGGTTCAGGGACACCATCTTCTGCTCCTCGCGGGTGCGGAACCAGTCGACGTTCTTCCGGAGCCAGGCAAACTCCTCCAGCCGCGACTGGCGCGCAAGGCTCGCCTCCCGCAGCGCGGCGACCACCTTGGGGTCCACCGGAGCCCCGCTGAACGAGCTGGTGGGGATCCTGTCCCAGACCAGCGCGTGCGGCATTTCGGACTCCCCGAGCGGCAGGTAGTCGTCGATCGAGGGAAGGGTGATGTCGGGCAGCACGCCCTTGAGCTGGGTCGAGGCCCCATCGGGAAGGTAGAACTTCTGGATCGTGATCTTCGCCGCGCCGGTCTTGGCCTGCGAGTCGGCCAGGGCCTGCGAGAAATTCTTCATCTCGAGGATGGTCTGGACCGTGCCCTTGCCGTGGGTGGAGGTGTCGCCGACGAGGATGGCCCTGCCGTAGTTCTGCAGCGCCCCCGCGACAATCTCGGAGGCCGAAGCGCTGAAACGGTCGACCAGGACAGCGAGGGGCCCGGTGTAGGCCACACGGTCGGCATCGTCATTCTCGACTTGGATCTCGCCCAGGCTGTTGCGCACCTGCACAACGGGGCCGCGCCCCACGAAGAGCCCGGTCAGGCTGATCGCCTCGCTCAGGAATCCGCCTCCGTTGTGCCTCAGGTCGAGCACGACGCCCTGGACCCCCGCCGCCTTCAGTTTCCCAAGCAGGGTCGAGACGTCCTTGGTTGCGCTCGACTGGTCGGCCTCGTCGGAGCTGTCCCCGGGGCCGTAGAAGCCGGGAAGGGTGATCACGCCGAGGGGAACGGTCTTGCCGTCGGCCCGCGGCACCTGGAAGACCGCCGCGGTGGCGCGGGTCGAGTTCAGCTTCACGACGTCCCGGGTGATCACGACCTGCCTGCGGACCGAGGGGTCGGTGGCGCTCGCGGGGTGGATCACCAGGTGCACGCGCGTTCCCCTGGGCCCGCGGATCATCGACACGATCTTCCGGAGCTTCATCCCGACGATGTCAACCGGCTCCTGGCCGTCCTGGGCCACGGAAAGGATCTGGTCGTTGGGCTTGATCTGGTGGCTGAGATTGGCGGGCCCACCCGGGAGGATCTCCTGGACAACACATGTGTCCTGGTCGAGCCCGAGCACGGCGCCGATGCCGATCAGCTCCAGCTTCATCTGGATGGCGAAGTCCTCCTGGGTGTCGGGGGAAAAGTAGGTCGAGTGGGGGTCGTAGATCTCGGCGACGCTACCGAGGTAGAACTCGGCCAGCTCGCTTCCCTCGATCTCGTTCACGCTCTTCAGGGTCCTTTCGTAGCGCTTGCGCACGATGTCGCGCGCCTCGGCGGTTGTCTTCTTGTTCAGGATCTCCTGGAGAACCTCGAACTTGAGGCGCCGCCGCCAGAGGTCGTCGGCGTCGGCGGGGGACTGGGGCCAGGTAGCCTTGCTTCGGTCCGCCCGGAACGTCTGGTTCGACGTGAAATCCTCGCCGGCCTTGAGCTCGTTGAAGATCCAGGAGATCCGCGAGGCAAGCCGGTCGTGGTAGGTGTAAAAGATCTCGTAGGCCGGGTCGATGTTGCCAAGGTACTTGACGTTGTAATACACGTCCTTGCCGTAGCGGTCCGAGAAGGCCGACATGTCGCTGCTGAGGAAGAAGAGGTGGTCGGGGTCGAGAGTCGTCATGAAGTCCGGGATGACCTCGGCGTAATCGGTGCCCTGGACGTTGGTCCGGTTGTAGTGATAGGCCTCCAGCATCTGGACCAGCGCAATGGCCTCGGTCGAGAGCGAGGGCGGCGTGCTGAACTTCCTGTCGGAGCCGTTGATCGAGATGACGATCTTGCTTTCGGGGGGCGCCAGCAGCGACTGCGCGTCGGCCGGGCTCGTCATCTTCTTGACGAGGGCATCGACCGACGGGGTGTTCGTGCCACCCCCGGACGCGGGAATGGCCCGGGTCAGCGAGGGCCACGCAAGGAGGAGGGCAAGGGCGGAAAGCGCAGCCCTTGGAAAACGGGAACGGGGAAAATCGGTCATCGTCATGGGATTGGGACGCAGGGAACCCACATTGGTTTCAAGAAAACGCTGGAATCGGCTCGGCGGGCGGCACTCACCGCTTGCCAAGCAGTTCCCGGGCCTCATCGAGCACTCGTTTTTCCTCAACAGTCAAAGCCCCGAATCCCTGGCTGTTGATCTTGTCCAGGATCCTGTCCACCTCGGCCCGAAATTCGCCGCGGGTACCCGGGGCCGACTGGGGCTGCGGCGCCGGGACGGCCTGCTGGCGCTTCTTCATCCACCGAGGCAGCTCGGCGCTCACGTTCTCATGGTGCAGCTGCCAGTCGGCGTCGTGCACGAAACGGAAGTACAGCCAGCCGGCGGCCATCCCCCCAAGGTGGGCCGACGGTGCAAGGTCGATCGGGGAAGCCTTGCCCATGATCTCGTAGAAGATGAAACCGAACAGGTCCGCGATCGCCACCCCCACCGCCAGATACTTGGGCTTCAGGGTGACCGGAATCACAAAGAAAAGGAGAAACGTCATCTGCTGGTTCGGGTAGAAGCAGGCGAAGACGACCAGGAGACCCATGACGCCGGCGCTCGCGCCGATCAGGGTGTCATTGGTGTGCCAGTGCACGGCGGACCATGCAGCGCCGCCGATCACAACGGCCGCTGCGTACAGGCTGAGGAACCGCCGCGAGCCCAGAATGGGAAGCAACTCGCGCCCGATGAAGTAAAGCGCGAGAAGATTGCAGACTATGAGCAGCAGGTTGTCCGGGCTGTGGAGGAGGCTGTACGTCAGGAGCGTCCATGCACGACCCGCGTGCAGGGCTTCGGGGGAGAGTCCGAACATCCATTCCAACGAGTTGCCGAGGTGCAACAAACGCAAAAATGCGTTCTGGAGGATAAAACCGGCCGTAATCGCGCAGATAAGCCAAACCAGGACGGAAGCCCTTCCCCTTGGCTCGGGCTCGCGCATGTAAAGGCGGTCGGAAAGCATCGCGTTTAGGTTACAAGATGTTTCCCGGACCACAAGGCGCAAGCAGCAACTTTGGCGCCCAGCAGGTTTGAGGTACCGGTACATTTGAGTCCGGATGGGTTCCCTCCGGTCGCTTTTCGTTCGCAAAGCCTCACACAGTCGACCTCCGCGAACCCATCCGGACTCAAATGTACCCAGTACCAGGCTTGACAGGCGGTTCCTGCCTGGGCGACGTTGGGAATATGGCGAACAAAGCTGACAAGTGGCAGACGAATATCGCGGGAAAGTTTTACGTGGATCAGCAGTGCATCGACTGCGATCTCTGCCGCGAGACGGCGCCCGCCTTCTTTACGCGGTTTGACGACGGCGGCCATTCCTTTGTGTTCAAGCAGCCCACCACGGAGGAGGAGGTTGCGCTCTGCATGGAGGCGCTCGAGGGGTGTCCTGTCGAGGCGATCGGCAACGACGGCGACGCGGCGTAAGAACTTGTTAAGGCGGATTTTTGCCGGTATTTAACATCCGGCTTGTACTTTCCGCGGTGGGTGAGTACATCGCAGCGGGATGAAAACGCTGTTTATTGTTGCCGGCCTCATGGTTGCGGATTCGCTGCGCGCGCAGGAGTCGCCGGTCGCCCTGCCGCCCTTCAGCGTCTATTCGACGACGGTCGCAAACCAGTCCCCGGCCGGAGCCTTCACATCGCCCGTGTCGGCGTTGCGTTTCGAGCCCCTCGTGGACCTCGAGTCGCGCAACGTCGCGGAGGCGCAGTCGGATGTGACGATCCAGGGCGACATCTTCGAAAACACCGGCCTCGAGATCGGGGCCCTGTCGCTCTTTGATCCGCAGACAGGCCACTACCTTGAGGAACTCCCGATCTCTCCCGCCATGCTGGGGGCCCCCCAGGTTCTCACAGGCGTCGACGAGGCCCTGACCTCGACAAACTCCACGGTGGGTTCCGTGGCCTATGACTGGCGCCCGATCCGCAACGCGGGACAGGCCTCCGCGGTCGTGGGGAACGGGGGACTTAACACCGAGGAGCTTTACCAGGGATTCGCCGGTGGCAAGGGGCAGGGGCTGGGAGGCCTCTCGGCCGACGCAGGTTGGGCGCACTCCGAGTCCACCGGACTGATCCCGTACGGCGACCACGACTTCAACCGGGTCGACGGCAGGATCCAGCTTTCGGGCTCCGGCACGCAGACCGATCTTTTCGCCGGCTATGACAAGAAATTCTTCGGCTGGCCAAACCTGTACACCCCCTTTGGCTCGGACGAGTCCGAGAACCTGGAGACCGTCCTGATCGGGTTCAACCACCGCGTGGACCTGGGCGGGGGCGATTATTTCGAGGCCGGCGCCTTTTGGAGGCGGAACAAGGACGACTATGCCTTCAGCCGGTTTGCGCCGTTGGGCGCGGTGCATCCGTACCAGCACACCACATGGCTGGAGGGGATTTCGGCCGGCGGACGGGAGACTCTCGGGTCATTTGCGCTGGAGTACCACGCCGAGGCCACCACGGACTTCCTCAAGTCGACGTCGCTGGTCTACGGAGACTTCCACACACGCGCTCTCCAGAAAGTGGCACTCATGCCGGAAAGGACATGGGCGGTCGCGGGGGGCGATGTTTCCCTGAAGGCCGGCGCCACATTCGACGGCTCAGACCGCGAGGGGTCCGCAACCTCGCCGCTCGTGGAACTCGCCAGAAGCTGGAACACCTCGTCCGGCCTCCAGCGGATCTACGCAAGTTTCGCGGAAACCACCCAGGTCCCTTCCTATACGGCGCTCAACTCGAGCCCGACGGCGGGCCTGTTTCTTGGCAACCCAAACCTCGGCCGCGAATACAGCCGGACCACCCAGGTCGGGGCGCGGGGCGTCGTCGCCGGCTGGACTGCGCAGGCGGACCTGTTCTACCGCGACGACACCGACTTGGTGGACTGGACGTACAACCCGGCCGTGTTCGGCCGCCAGGCCAATCCCGTTGACCTGCGTACCTCGGGCGTGGAGGCGGTGGTCCGCAGATCGTGGAATTATTGCACCCTCGTTTTTGGCGCGACCGTCCTGACAAAGACCGATCGGTACCTTGGGCCGGGCGAGACGGCCAGTTTCTACGCCCTCAACTATGCGCGCGCGCGCGTGACGGCCGCGGTCAGCCTGCACCTGACGGGCGACCTGGACCTTCGCTGGGACAACGAGCTCAGGGATCAGGAGCCGGACCTCCTTCGGACGGAAGGGGGGAACGAGGCCTACCGGACCTCGTTGGGACTCATCTGGCGGCCCTCGATCCTGGGGGGCGCGGAACTCACCCTGCAGGCCGACAACCTGACCAATAGCGCCTATCAGTCCGTGCCGGGGGTCCCGGCTTCGCCGAGGCAAGTCACATTCGGGATTGCCACGGCGTGGTAGTTGATAGGCTGGGTTGTGCCCAATCCGTTCCTCGATCCTTCGTTTCACATCCGCTGGTCAGAGCTTACGCCCGGGCATGTGGAGCCGGACATCGGGCTTGCCCTCGAGCGAGCCAGGGCCCGGGTCGAGGCCATCGCGGCCCTGCCGATGGATTCGCTCTCGTTCGAGAACACGTTCCTCGCCCTTGAGGATGCCACGGATGAACTCAACGTGGCCTGGGGAAAGGTCTCGACCCTTCAGGCGGTGGCGGATGGGCCCGAGCTTCGGGCAGCGCACAACCTCATGCTTCCGAAGGTCTCGGCTTTTTATGCCGGGATCCCGCTGAACGCCCGGCTTTGGGAGCGGCTGCGCGCGGTCGAGGAGGCGCCGGCGGCGGCAGCGCTAAAGGGAATCCGCCGCCGCCTGCTCAGGGAAACCGTCGCCGACTTCAGGCAGGCCGGCGCGGATCTTCCGGCAGACAAGCGGGGCCGCCTTGAGGCGGTCCAGACGGAGCTCTCGGAAATCACCCAGAAGTACTCGGAGAACGTCCTGGATGCCACCAACGCATGGCA
>CAZGOX010000019.1:5993-19608 GCA_964527955.1 uncultured Opitutaceae bacterium
CGGAAATCACCCAGAAGTACTCGGAGAACGTCCTGGATGCCACCAACGCATGGCAGCTGGTGGTGGACGATGAGAGCCGTCTCAGGGGTCTGCCGGAACGCGCAAAGGCGGCGGCCCTTCGGTCCGCGGCCGACAAGGGGCTGGGGAGCGCCGAAATGCCCCAGTGGCGCTTCACGCTGCACCAGCCGTCTTTGGAGCCGCTCCTCACGTACGCGGAGGACAGGGCGCTCCGGAGGGAGTTGTGGACGGCCGCGAGTGCCGTGGGCGCCGCCGCGCCGCACGACAACACGGCGTTGATCGGCAGGATTCTCCGGCTGCGATCCGAGAGGGCGGCGCTCCTTGGCAAGCCGGACTTTGCCGACGCCGTGCTTGAGCGAAGGATGGCCGGGAGCGGGGCCAGGGCCGTGGAGTTCATCCTGGACCTGCAGCGCCGAAGCGCGCCCGGGTTTGCACGGGAATGCAGGGAGCTCGAGCAGTTTGCCGCGATGGGGCGCGTTGCCCCGTGGGACGTGCCTTTTTGGGCCGAGAGATTGCGCCGGGACCGCTACGACCTCGATGAGGAGGCGCTCAGGCCGTATTTCCCGATCGACCGGGTGGTCGCCGGGCTATTCGATCTCGCCGGCAGGGTCTTCGGCCTCAAGGTCGTGGCCCTTGCGCAGGGCGAGGTGGAGACATGGCACCCCGAGGTCAGGTACTACGACGTCCATGATTCCCGGGGGCGGCACATCGGATCGTTTTATGCCGACTGGCACCCGCGGGAATCGAAGCGCGGCGGCGCCTGGATGAGCGCGATGCTCACCGGGGGCCCCGGCCCCGACGGCAGGCGCGCGCCGCACCTGGGCATGATCTGCGGAAACCTCACTCCACCCGCTCCCGGCAACCAAGGAGCGGGGGGCGCGGCCCTGCTCACCCACAGGGAGGTCGAGACGATCTTCCACGAGTTCGGCCACCTGATCCACCACCTGCTGGGCGAGGTCGAGGTCAAGTCGCTCAGCGGGACCAACGTGGCCTGGGACTTCGTCGAATTGCCCTCCCAGATCATGGAAAACTGGTGCTGGGAACGGGAGAGCCTCGACCTGTTTGCGCGGCACTTTGAGACGGGCGAGCCGATCCCGACGGACCTCTTCGGGAAGATGACGGCCGCGAGGAACTTCAGGGCGGCTTGCGCCATGATGCGCCAGATCTCCTTCGCGAGGCTGGACCTGTTCCTGCACAGGCGCGGTTCGGAGCGCGCCGCCGAGGGGGATGTCGAACCCGTCGTTCGGGCGGAGGTCTCGGACTGCCTCGTTCCCACGGACCCCCCGTCGCCCACGATCGTCAAGCGCTTCTCCCACCTGTTCGGCGATCCGGTCGGCTACGCCGCCGGCTACTACTCCTACAAATGGGCGGAGGTCCTCGATGCCGATGCCTTCACGCGTTTCCGCCGGGAGGGGATCTTCAACCCGAAGACCGGGGCGGAGTTTGTCGAGAAGATCCTCAGCCGCGGCAACTCAGCCGACGCCGCGGACTTGTTTCGCGATTTCATGGGCCGCGACCCGGACCTGCAGGCGCTGCTGGTTCGCGATGGGCTCGCGGATTAGTCAGGGTATTGCATTTTGCCGGGTTGTGGCAAACGTAACGCGGTCAACATGAGTGCTTCCCTTGCCTACATGATCATTCCCTCGGGCGGGTTCCTGTTCCTGTTCCTTGGCGCCCTGGCATTCGCCCTGTACGCGCAGTTCCGGGTGTCCAGCGCATACTCAAGGAATGTCCAGGTGCCCTCGCGCGGCGGGATCACGGGCCGCGAGGCGGCCGAGGCGGTGATGGCCCAGGCCGGGATCACCGACGTCGCGATCGAGGAGATTCCCGGCCACCTGACGGACCACTACGACCCGTTCAACAAGCGCCTTTCGCTGTCCTCCGAGAACTACCGCGGCACGAGCCTGGCCGCCATCGGCGTGGCCGCGCACGAGTCGGGGCACGCGATCCAGCACAAGATCGGCTATGCCATGCTCAACTTTCGCATGGCGCTTGTCCCGGCGACCAGGGTTGTCTCGGGCGTACTGCCCTTTGTGATCCTTGCGAGCTGGTTCCTGGTAAGCGGCATCAACTCGCTGTACCTTCTCGATCTTGCCATCGTCTGCTACGCGGTGCTGACCCTGTTTCAGTTGATCACCCTTCCGGTGGAGTTCGATGCCAGCCGCAGGGCCAAGGTCCAGCTGGTTTCCCTTGGAATCCTGGGGCCGGATGAGATGCCCGGGGTGAACGAGACCCTGAACGCCGCGGCCCTGACGTATCTTGCCGCATTCATCAGCGCCCTGCTCAACCTTCTTTACCTCCTCTCGCGGCGGCGGTGAAGGCATGCACTGGGAAGCGTGGCAGTGGGCACTGGCGTTATTTGGGGCGTTGCTGGTAGGCGTCGCCAAGACGGGAATCTCCGGCCTGGCGCCCCTGTTCATCGTGATCTTCGCCAACCTGCTTCCGACCAGGCAGGCGACCGGCCTGGTGCTCCCCCTCCTGATCTGCGGGGACATCGTCGCCGTCGCGAGCTACAGGGGCCATGCGCAATGGCGAACCCTGTGGAGGCTCTTCCCGTGGGCCGCGGCGGGGGTTGTCCTTGGATACCTCGCGCTGGGCCGGGTGAACGACAGGCAGGCCCGCATGCTGATCGGGGCGATCATCCTCGCGCTGGCCGGGCTGTACGAGCTTGCAAGGATCCGGCCGGACCGGGTCCGGCCCCCGAGCCAGTTCTGGCTCGCGGCGGTGATGGGGGTCCTCGCCGGGTTCACCACGCTTGTCGCCAACGCGGCCGGGCCTCTGATGGTGATCTACCTCCTTGCGATCGGGCTCCCCAAGATGGAATTCATGGGAACGGGTGCCGTCTTCTTCCTGCTGCTCAATTGCTTCAAGGTCCCCTTTGTCCTGAACCTCGGCCTGATCAACCCGGGCAGCCTGGCGCTGAACCTCGCGCTGGCCCCGGCGGTGCTCGCCGGGACGTGGCTTGGCCGCAAGATCCTGTTCCGGATGAACCAAGGGCTTTTCGAGGGAGTTGCGCTTGCCCTGTCCGTCGTGGGCGGGCTCAGGATGCTCTTGTACTAAGATGGCGCGCATGACGGTCAGGCAGATGTGGAAGGCGAAGCTCGAGGGAAGGGCGGTCTCCCCGGCGGCATCCTCGCCCGTGGTGCGCACGCCATTCCGCGGACGCGTGCTCGGCATAGACCCTTCCCTCCGGGGCACCGGGCTTGCGCTCCTTGAATTCGTTCCGGGGCGTCCGCCTCTCCTTCTTGGCTGCCGCACCGTCCATGTTCCGGGCTCGCGGCCGATGTCGGTCGCCCTTGCCGAGATCCACCGGGCCGTCACGGGCATCCTCACCGGTGCAGGTGTGCGGCACGTGGCGCTCGAGCAGACGATCTATGTCCAGAATGTCGCCACGGCCCAGATCCTCGGGGCCGCGCGGGGGGCCGCGATCGCGGCAGCGGCCGTCCTCGGCCTGCCGGTCTTCGAATATCCCCCCCTCCGGGTGAAGCAGGCCGTGGTCGGCGCGGGACGGGCGAGCAAGGAGCAGATGGCCCGCACGGTAAAGATGCTGCTCGGGCACACGGGGTCCTCGCTGCCTCCGGACGAGGCCGACGCCGCCGGCGTTGCCCTGTGCCACGCCTTCACGTGGAGGGGCGGGACCTAGCCGTGCACGTCGGACCGCCGCTTCTTGCCGCCGGCATCAGCCTGTTGGTTGCCATGATCAGTGGCCGCTCTGCGCCACGGGTGTGGCTGGTGGCGACGGTGGTTGGAGCGGTCGCGGGGCTGTGTGCCGCGGGAAGCGTGCTCCTGGGGGGCTCTGCATGGGATTGGCATGGAGCGATCTCCTTGGGAGGGGAACCAGTCCACCTGCGCATGGACCCCCTCAGCGCCTTGTTCTTTGCGCTCCTTTGCGCTGTCGGCGGCCTGGCTACGGTTTATGCGCGGGAGTATTGGGCCGATGACGCCCATCCGATCTCGGCGCGTCCGGGCAGGACCTGGTGGAGTGTGCTCCTGGCCTCGATCGGCCTGGTTCTGCTTTCGTCGAACGGACTCCATTTTCTCATCGCCTGGGAAATATTCACGGTGGCCAGCTATTTTCTCATCACGCTGGATCGCCAGAAGGCCGAGGTCAGGGCGGCTGGCTGGCTGTACCTGGGGGCTTCGCACGTTGCCACCTTGTGCCTATTCGCGTTCTTCGCGATCCTGGCCGGGCGGACCGGAAGCTGGGACCTCGGACCCATGCGGGGCCAGCCCGGCCTCGCGCCCCTATTTTGGCTTGCGCTCATCGGCTTCGGCCTGAAAGCGGGGATGTTCCCGCTGCATATCTGGCTTCCATCGGCCCACGCGAACGCACCAAGCCACGTGTCGGCGCTCCTTTCGGGAGTCACGATCAAGATGGGTATCTATGGTCTTGTGCGGTTCAGCGGCTGGCTGCCAATGCCCGGGGGCGCCGGCTGGGTGGTTGCCTCGCTCGGGGTTGCAAGTGCGGTGCTCGGAGTCGCCTTTGCGCTTGGCCAGCACGATCTCAAGCGGCTGCTCGCCTATCACAGCGTCGAAAACATCGGCATTATCCTCATTGGATTCGGCTTCGCTCTAATCGCGATGGAACATGGCAACGCTGCCTGGGGTGGGATCGCGCTGGCGGGCGGGCTCTTGCACGTGTGGAACCACGGTCTGTTCAAGTCGCTCCTTTTCCTGGGCGGCGGGTCGGTGGTTCATGCCACGCGCACCCGGGAGATGAGCCGGCTGGGCGGCCTGTGGCGCCGCATGCCCTGGACGACGGGCCTCTTCGCGCTGGGAGCGGCGGCGATTTCAGGCCTGCCTCCGCTCAACGGATTTGTGAGTGAATGGCTGGTTTACCTGGGCTTGTTCGACGCCGTGAATTCCCACGGTACGCCGGCGCTCGCGGCCGTGTTTGCCGCCGTCCTGCTGGCCATGACCAGCGCCATGGCGCTGGCGTGCTTTGTCAAGGTGTGCGGAGTGGTGTTTCTCGGCGCCCCGCGGACGGCAGCCGCGGCGCGCGCACACGAGTGCGGTCTCCTCATGCGCGTTCCCATGGCGGCCCTTGCAGCTGCCTGTGTGGCCATCGGCGTTGCGCCGGCTGTTGTTTGGCCCGCCATGGCGCGCGCGACGGCCGAATGGAATCCCGCGTGGGCAGCGCTCGGAGCGCCGGTCTCCCTGCGCATGTTGGGGCTTTTTCATATCTCCCTGGCGGCCGCGGCTGTGGCAGGAGTGACGCTGTTGTGGCGGCGCGTGCGCCAGGGCGGCCTGCGCCGCGGGCTTACCTGGGACTGCGGCTACGCCGCGCCGACGCCCCGGATGCAGTACACTGCGGGTTCTTTTGCCGGCATCATAACCGAGTGGTTCTCGTGGATCCTTCGCCCGCGGCGAAGCGGGGATAGGCCCGCGGAGGCGTTCCCGACGAGCGCTCATCTTGAGGAGCAAACGCCGGAGACAGTGCTTGAGTTTGCATTTGAGCCGGCGGGCCGCGCCGTGATGCGGGTGTCCAATGCCGCGCGCAGGCTTCAGAGGGGGCGTTCGCAGGCTTATCTGCTCTACCTTGCGGTTTGCCTCGTCGTGCTGGGGGTCATTGTGCTATGGGGATCCGCTCCGTGACTTGAATTACGATGTACTTGAATCTCATACAGATCGCCGAGTCGTTTGGAGTGTCGGAGAAGGTGGTCGATGACTGGATGAGAAACGACGGGCTCCCCCACACGCATGACCGGGGCCGGCTGCTTTTCGACCGGGGGCAGGTTGTCATTTGGGCGGCGGCGCGGGGGCTTGCCGCAAAGGCCGGGTTCCTGGCGCCCGAGGTGTCCACCTTCTCAACCGGGTGGCGGCTCGAACCCCTGCTGAGGGCCGGCGGAATCTGGAGGGACCTGCCGGCGGCCGGCGTTCCGGACGCACTTCAGAAGATCGTGGGTTCCCTGCCGGGCACGACTCCCGCAATTCGCCAGCTCCTCACCCAGCGGCTGGGGTCCGGAAGCGGCGTGGCCTACGCGCCGATCGGGGGTGGCTTCGCCATGCCGCATCCCAGCGCGCGCATCTCGCTCGGCCGCGATTCAGGCACCATTGCACTCCTCCTGCTTGCGGATGCGCTGACGGTCGCGGAGCCGGTGCCGGACGACGCCCCGATCACACGACTATTCTTCTTTGTGGCTCCGTCCCCACGCGCCCATCTCGATTTCCTGGGAAGGCTGTGCCGCCTGCTCACGGGGGGGGCCCTGCGCGACCTTATCCTGCACGGCGCGGCCGACGACAAGATCTACCAGGCTGTAGCGCTCGCGGATAAGTCCGCGGCCGGCTCGACCCATGGGGAGGAGACGGCGTGAGCCTGGGAGGCCTGCTGGCTTTCGGCTTGTTGACCCTGGGCGCGGGCATCGTCCTCGGGGGAAGGATGGCGCGGACTTGGCTGGCGCTGTCGGTGGCCGGGTGCGGGGCGGCCCTGGCCTCTGCGCTGCCGGTGCTCTGCGGCGCGGGCGACTGGGAGTTTCGGGGCGGATTCCAGATCGGAGGCGAGCCGCTGCACTTCCGCTTGGACTCGATCAGCGCGATGTTCCTGGCGCTGCTTGGCGCGGTGGGGGCCCTGGGAGCCATCTACTCCCGCGAGTATTGGTCGGAGGAGCATTCGGTCGGGTCGGCGGCACGCGGCCGCCGGTGGTGGTGCGCCATGATCCTGAGCATGGGCCTCGTGCTGCTTGCCTCAAACGGGATTCATTTCCTGATTGCCTGGGAGGCCTTCGCCGTAAGCGGGTTCTACCTGGTCACCCTCGACAGCGGGCGGCGCGAGGCCCGGGCTGCCGGCTGGCTTTACCTCGCGGCGTCGCATGCTGGAACGCTCTGCCTTTTTGCGTTTTTCTCGACCCTGGCCGCCCGCACCGGGAGCTGGGATCTCGGTCCCATGCGCAACCATGCGAACCTGGCGCCGCTGTTCTGGCTGGCTTTCGCGGGCTTCGGGGTCAAGGCGGGACTATTTCCGCTTCATATCTGGCTGCCATCGGCGCACGCGAACGCCCCGAGCCATGTGTCCGCGCTGATGTCGGGCGTGGCGATCAACCTCGGCATCTACGGTTTGGTCCGCTTCGGCGGCTGGCTCCCGCTTCCGCCGGGAGCGGGCTGGATCGTAATCGGCGCCGGAATGGTGACGACGCTGCTTGGCATCGCGTTCGCCTTCGCACAAAACGACCTGAAGCGGCTGCTCGCGTACTGTTCCGTCGAGAACGCGGGAATCATCGCTATCGGCCTCGGGGGCGCGCTCCTTGGAGCAGGGCATGGAGACGCGTCCTGGGGCCGGCTCATGCTGGCGGGGGCGCTGCTGCACGTGTGGAACCACGGGTTGTCCAAGTCTCTGTTGTTTCTTGGAGCGGGCTCCGTGTTGCACTCGACTGGAACGCGGGACGTGAGCCGCCTGGGCGGGCTCTGGCGTTCCATGCCGTGGACGGCATCGCTGTTCGGCGTGGGGGCCGCCGCGGTCTCCGGCCTGCCGCCGCTGAACGGATTTGTCGGGGAATGGCTGATCTACCTCGGGCTCTTCGGCGCGGCGACGAGCCGGGGACCGTCCGCCTGGGCAGCCGTGCCGGCGGCCATTGTCCTGGCGATGGCGGGCGGACTTGCGCTGGCTGGCTTCGTCAAGGCGGGTGCGGTTGTCTTTCTCGGCGCGCCGCGCACGAAGGCGGCGGCCGTCGCCCGCGAGGGCGGGCCGTTGATGCGGGGTCCGATGGTCGCACTGGCCGCCGCATGCGTTGTGCTCGGGCTGGCGCCGTTTGCCGTATGGCCCGCCGTGGGACGCGCCGTGGGGGCGTGGAATCCCCGTTGGGATGCCGCAGAAATCCCGGCGCCGCTCCTGGAACTTGGCTTGATCCAGATTGCACTCGCCGGGCTTTTTGCCGCAGGAGCCGCATGGCTCTGGCGGCGTGTCCACGAATCCAATCTCCGGCGCGCGCCGACGTGGGACTGCGGCTATTCCATGCCGACGGCGCGGATGCAGTACACAGGGGGTTCATTCTCGGGTATCGCCGCCGGCTGGTTTTCATGGGTCTTGCGGCCGGAGCTCGGGCAGCGGAGGCCGCGGGGCCTTTTCCCGAATCATGCGGTTCGAATGGAACGGGTGCCCGAGACGGCGCTGGAGAAGTTTTTCGGGCCGGCGGGCCAGCTGGTCATGCGCCTATCCGACGCGACCCGTCGGCTGCAGCACGGCCGTGTGCAATTCTACATCGTGTATTTCTTGGGCGGTCTCGCGGCATTGGCGGTCCTCACCCTGCTGATCCCATGATCACGATCCTGGAAACGATCGGACGACTGGCGCTTTGGCTCCTTCTGGCGCCGATGCTGCCGGGCATCGTCAATCGTGTGAAGTCCTGGGTGGCCGGCCGCAGGGGGCCGCCTGTGCTGCAATTGTACTACGACCTGGCGCGCCTGTGGCGGAAGAGCGTGGTGATGAGCACGATTGCGTCCCCGGGATTCGTGGCGGGCCCGGCCGTGGCCTGGGTCGCGCTGGTGGGTGCGGCTCTGCTCATGCCGCTCGGCCCCGCCGGCGGCGCGTTTAGCTTCAAGGGGGATGTGCTGCTCCTGGTCTACCTGATGGCCACGGCGCGCTTTTGCATGGCGTGGGCCGCGCTGGAAACCGGCTCGTCGTTCGAGGGCATGGGCGCGGCGCGGGAAGTCAGCTACGCGGTGCTGACCGAGGCGGCGCTGATCACAGCGATCCTGTCCCTGAGCGTCCAGACGGGCAGCGTCGTGCTCGACAGCATGCTCTCCACATCCTCCGGGGCCGGGGCGGTCCTGCTGGCTGCCGGCCTGTTCGCGGTGCTGCTTGCGGAAAACTGCCGGGTGCCGTTTGACGATCCGAACACGCATCTCGAGCTGACCATGATCCACGAGGCCATGATCCTGGACCACAGCGGCCCGCCGCTGGCCGTCATCTTGCATGGCGCCTCGGTCAAGCTGATGATCTTCACCGTGCTTCTCTGCGAGGCCGTGCTGCCGCTGGCCAGGCTGAGTCCGGTCATGGCGACCGCAGCGCTTGCCGGGGCCGTCGGATTGGTGACCGTCGGCGTCGGCCTGGTCGAGTCACTGCTTGCGCGCTACGCGTTTCGCCGCGTGCCCATGCTGCTCACGGCAGCGTTCCTGCTCTGCCTGTTTGCGCTGCTCCTTGCCTGGAAGGGAGGTGCGCGGTGAACGACACCATGAACCTCCTGATCGGCATCGCGATGGGCCTCAATCTGATTGCTCTGGGAAGCAGTCGACTCCCCTCGGTCGTCCGGGTGATGGCATCCCAGGGCGTGGTGCTCGGCCTGCTCCCGCTCGTGATCGAGCGCGACTTCCACTGGCTCGTCGCCGTGGTCGGGGCCATCACGATCGTGGTGAAGGGGATCGTGATCCCAACCCTGCTGCTGCGCGCGATGCGAGCGGCGAATATCGAGCGCGAAATCGAGCCCGTAATCGGGTTTGTGCCCTCGCTGCTGCTCGGGGCCGTCGGCACGATCGCCGCGGTTGCGGTGGCGCACAAGCTGCCGCTTCTTCCCGAGCACATCGACACGCTCCTCGTCCCGGGCTCGCTGGCATCGATCTTCACGGGGTTCATCCTGCTCGTAGGGCGCGTGAAGGCCATTTCCCAGGTCTGCGGGTTCCTCATCCTGGAGAACGGCATCTACCTGTTCGGCCTCCTGCTGCTCCGCTCGACCCCGCTGCTGGTGGAGTCGGGCATACTGCTCGACGTGACCGTGGGCGTTTTCGTCATTGGGATCATCGTCGACAGGATCCAGCGCGCGTTCGATTCGCTCGACACCCGAAAACTCACCGTGCTCCGCGAATGAAAGAACTTCTTCTCGTTTTCATACCCCTCCTGGGCGCGACCCTCGCGCTGCTCTGGCCCTCCGAGCGGACGCGGCCCTTGCTCCTGCCGGTATTCGCCGGGCTTCACACGCTGCTGGCCTTCTGGATGCTGGTGGCCCCGCCGCCGGTGTCTCCGGGCGCCTGGTTCGGCTTTGACCCGATCGCACGCGCGGTCCTTCCGGCCGTGTCCCTGTTGTTCCTGGCGTGCGCCGCCTACGGCGTGACCTACCTCCGGGTCCGGCCGGAACGCCCGAATCGCGTGTTTGTCGCGATGCTGCTCGCAACGCTTGGGCTCGTGAGCGCCGGACATCAGGCGCGGCACCTCGGCTTCCTGTGGATCACCACCGAGGCCGTCACGCTTGCGGCCGTTCCCCTGCTTCACTTCAACGGCACGCCACGGGCGTTCGAGGCGACTTGGAAGTACCTCCTTATCGGCGGCACGGGCATCGCCCTCTCCCTGCTCGGCTCGTTCTGCCTTGGCTATGCATCGCTGCGCGGCGGCGGTTCCGGGGACCTGACTTTCGCAGCGCTCTCGGCGCAGGGCGCGGCCCTGTCCAGGCCCTGGGTTTTGATTGCCTGGGTCCTGCTGCTCGTGGGCTATGGGACCAAGATGGGCCTGGCCCCGATGCACACCTGGAAGCCTGACGCGTACGGGGAGGCGCCCGGCATTGTGGGCGCGATCCTGGCGGGCGGTGTGACCACCGTTGCCTTTACGGCGATCCTGAGGGTGCGGGCCGTGGTCGACGCCGCCGGCGAGGGGGCGGTTGCGTCCCGGACGCTCATGGCGATCGGGTTGTTCTCGATGCTCGTGGCGGCCATGCTGCTCCTTGCAACCCGGGACTTCAAGCGGATGCTCGCGTACTCGAGCGTCGAGCACATGGGGATCCTCGTGATCGGGGCGTCCTTGGGCGCCGCGGGAACTTGGGCGGCGCTGTTTCACGTCTGGAGCAACAGCCTGACGAAGGGCGCGCTCTTCCTGAGCGCCGGCAACATCCGGCGCGCCGCAGGGGCGCGCACGAGCGACGATGTACGCGGAATGGCTGCAGTGACCCCAAAGTCGGCCGTGATTTTTGTGGCCGGCATGTTCGCCGTCACCGCGTGCCCTCCCTTCGGCCCGTTCTTTAGCGAGCTGCGCGTGCTGCGGGCCGCATTTGAAACCGGCCATGGAGTCGCTGGCTTGCTCTTTCTGGGCGGCCTCCTGTTTGCCTTCTTCGGCCTGACACGGCTGGTCTTCGCGATCGTGGACGGCAGGCCCCGGGTTGCGGCTGCTTCCGGCATCGGAGAGTCGGGAGAAAAGCGTGTGCGCGAGACCTATGGCGTGATCCTGCCGCCGGCCATCCTTCTTGCGCTGTCGCTCTGGCTCGGGTTGTTCACGCCCGCGGTGCTTCGCGACGCCTGGACGGCAGCCGTTGCCCAGCTCAATTCGGCGCCATGAGTTCCACGTCACCTTTTGCCCTTCTGGCCAACGGCACCGCGCTCCCCTGGGCCGACGTGCCTGAGTGGCCCGTGGAGGAGTTTGTCCGAAAGACCGCGGTGGAGTTGGGGCGGGGCGCCCGCCTCTGCGCCTGGTTCGGCGTGCCGGAGGGGGATGCGACGCGGCTTGTTGCGGTCATAGCGTTCGATTCGGACAACACGCTGGCCGTGGCCCGGAGCGCGCCCGGCTCGGGCGCCTATCCCGCACTCACGGCGACGGAGCCCCAGGCGCATCTTTTCGAGCGCGAAGTATGGGAGCAGCATGGCTTGATGCCCGAAGGGCATCCCTGGCTCAAGCCCGTCCGGGCGACGGGCTTCGGGGCCCCGGCCCAACTGGAGTTTTTCCGCGTGGACGGCGGCGAAATCCATGAGGTATCCGTCGGGCCGGTCCACGCCGGCGTCATCGAGCCGGGGCACTTCCGGTTTCAATGCGCCGGCGAGGAGGTCCTGCACCTGGAGATCGGCCTCGGCTACCAGCATCGGGGCATTGAATCCGCGCTGGTCGGAGGCCCGCACAGGGCCACGGTGAGCCAGGTGGAGGCAGCCTCCGGGGACTCGACGATCGGCCACGCCACCGCCTATGCGTCCGTCATGGAGGCCCTGGCGGGGGCCGAGGCTCCGCTGCGCGCCCAGTGGCTGCGCGCGATCGCGCTCGAAATGGAGCGGCTGGCCAATCACACCGGAGACCTGGGAGCCCTGGCCAATGACGTCGCCTTCCTGCCGACCGCGTCGGCGTGCGGCAAGATCCGCGGCGACTTTCTGAATCTCACCGCCCTTCTCTGCGGGAACCGGTTTGGGCGGGGGCTGGTCCGGCCCGGGGGATGCTGTCATGACTTGGAGCCGGGGCGACTCAGCCAGCTGGCAGGGCGCCTGGGAACGGCGCTCGCCGAGGTCGAGCGCGCGTCAGCGTGGTTGTGGGATTCCCCCTCCGTCCGGTCGCGGTTCGAGGGAACGGGCCCGGTGTTCGCCAAGCAGGCCGCGGAACTCGGCATGGTGGGACCCGCGGCGCGGGCATGCGGCATCGTGCGCGATGTCCGCTACGACCACCCGGCCGGTTGGTACAGGCTGGCCCAGGTGCCGGTGTCCGTCTGGCCCGATGGCGACGTGTTTGCCCGCGCCCGGGTGCGCTGGCTGGAAACCCAGCGAAGCGGCCAGTTCCTGAAGGACCAGCTCGCCGCCGGCGTCGACGGGGATATCCGCGACAAGACCGCGAAGCCCCAGGGGGACATGCTGGCCGCGGCGCTGGTCGAGGGCTGGCGCGGTGAGGTCTGCCACGTCGCCCTGACCAACCCCAACGGAGATTTTCGCCGCTACAAGATCGTCGACCCCTCGTTCCACAATTGGACGGGGCTGGCCCTCGCCCTGCGCGGGCAGGCCATCTCGGATTTTCCGATCTGCAACAAGAGTTTCAACCTGTCCTACTGCGGCTTCGATCTGTAGCGAAAAGCCGATCCACACATGTTCGTCATCGACACCCTCACGCACAGGATCGAGCGCGGATGCGAGACGATGTCCTATCCGGACGGTCCGGCGCCCGATCTCCCGGACCGGCATGGGGGCGCATTGCGGGTCGATGCTGCAAAGTGCCCCGGGGGATGCCGCGAATGCATTTCCGTGTGCCCGACCGAGGCAATAGCGCCCCAGGCAGGCAAAGGCATCTCACTGGACCTTGGACGGTGCCTGTTTTGCTCGGAGTGCGTCCGCGCGTGCCCGCATGGCGCGATCACGCATACAGGCGATCACCGGATGGCGGTCCGCCATCGCGAGGATCTGATCCTCGGGGCTCCGGGCATGGAGGAAGTGCGGCTTGCCGGGGCGCTCGACGAAAAGTTACGCAGACTTCTCGGGCGGTCATTGCGCCTGCGCCAGGTCAGCGCGGGCGGGGACGGCTCTGCGGAGGCGGACCTGAACGTCCTCGGGACGATCGGCTGGGACATAGGGCGTTTCGGCATCCAGTTTGTCGCCTCTCCCCGGCATGCGGACGGCCTTGTCGTCACCGGTCCTGTCTCGGAGAACATGGTGCTCGCGCTGCGCAAGACCTACGATGCGATGCCCGATCCGAAGATCGTGATTGCCGTGGGTGCGTGCGCAATCTCGGGAGGACCCTTTGCCGCAAATGGAGAAGTGATGAAAGGGGCCGCCGCGATCGTCCCCGTCGACCTGTACATCCCGGGATGGCCGCCCCATCCGCTGACAATTCTGGATGGCCTGTTGCGCATCTTGGGGAAACTGGACGCCGGGGGTGTCACCGCAGCACCGTCTTGAGCACCTTGCCGAGATCGGCGGGGCCGTAGGGCTTCATGAGCCA
>CAZGOX010000020.1:0-7219 GCA_964527955.1 uncultured Opitutaceae bacterium
GGGCGGGCCGCCCGTCCCTACCTCGATCCTTCGCTCAACCGGGCTATCACGGCGGGCAGGAGCGCGTGCTCGGCGGCGTGGATCCTGGCCGCGAGCGTCTCGAGCGTGTCTCCCGGCTCCACCCGCACCGCCGCCTGGTCGAGGATCGGGCCGCCGTCCACCTCCGAAGTGACGCCATGCACCGTGCAACCCGTCACCTTCGCCCCGCGGCGCCAGGCCTGCCCTATGGCGTCGAGGCCCGGGAAGCTCGGCAGGAGGCTCGGGTGAAGGTTGATGATTCGCCCCTCAAAGGCGGAGAGAAACCCCGGCTTCAGCACGCGCATGAACCCCGCGAGCACGACCAAGCCGGGCTTCTCGGCTGCGACCGCGGAGATGAACCGGGCCTCTCCCTCCCCTTCGAGCTTTGTCCTGAAGGGTGCCGGGTCGACAAACTGGGCCTTAACGCCGAACCGGGCTCCGAGGGCCAGGATGGGCGCCGCCGGCTGGTCCGAGAAGATCGCGACGACCTGCGCGGAACCGAGGGCGCCGTGCTGCTGGGCGCGCAGGATCGCCTCGGCGTTCGAGCCGCGACCGGAACCGAGGATGACGACGCGCAAGCTCACAGCGAGCCCGCCGCCCTGATCCTGGCGATCAGCCTCGTCGTGCTGAAGCCGGGCAGGAACGGCAAGAAACGGATCCTCGACCCGGCGTCCCTGAGTGCCTGGAACTCATCGGAGTCGAGGGTTTCCGGAGTGTAGTCCCCGGCCTTGCAGTAGATGTCCGGCCTGAGGGCGGCTATCTCGCGGTCGAGGCGTTTGCGACGGAAGATCACGACGCCGTCGACCGCCGCCAGTTGCGCGAGGTTGTACGCCCGGTCCCGCTCGGCCAGGATCGGCCGGGACTTTCCCTTGAGCGCCCTGACGCTCCGGTCGGAATTCAGGGCCACGAAGAGCCTGCCCTTCGGCCCGGCGAGCTTCCGGGCCGCGGCGAGATAGGAGGTATGCCCGGGATGGAGCAGGTCGAACACCCCATTGGTCAGGACAAGCCTGCCGCCGGCCCGGGCCACCCTCTTCCGCGCCCGAACGGCTGCGGCGAGCGACATGACCTTGGGGTCGTTCAGGCGGGCTGGCATGTGGGAAGTCCTAGAAGAATTTCTTGGCCTTCTCAAAGAAACTTCGCGAGGTGGGCTCGTTTGCGTCGCCTCCCACCTTGGCAAACTCCTCGAGGAGCCGGCGCTGCTCGGCCGTGAGCGACGTGGGCACCTCCACATGGATCCGCACAAGCTGGTCGCCGTGCCCGCCTCCCCTGAGCGAGGGCATGCCCTTGTCGCGCAGCCGGAACGTGGTCCCGCTCTGGGTCCCGGCCGGAATCTTTAGGGAAGCCTTCCCAAAAAGCGTGGGCACCTCGATCGTGCCGCCCATCGCCGCGAGTGTGAACTTGATGGGGATCTCGCAGGAAAGGTCGTCTCCCTGCCGCTCGAAGAGCTCGTGGTCCTTGACGGTGAGAACAACGTAAAGGTCCCCGGCGGAGCCGCCCGCCGCCCCCGCCTCGCCGCTTCCCGAGGAGCGCAGCCGTGACCCCGTGTCCACGCCTGGCGGAATGCGAAGCGTGAGCTTGGTCGTCTTGGGCACCCGGCCCTCGCCCCGGCATGTGGAGCAGGGCTTCTCAATCTTCGTCCCGGCGCCACCGCAGGCCGGGCACGTCTGCGTGAACACGATGATCCCGCCGGAGCGGCGGATCTGCCCCGCGCCCCTGCAGGTCGGGCAGGTCGTGCGCTTCGAGCCCGGCTCGGCGCCCGATCCGCCGCAGTGCTCGCACGCGGCGAGCTTGCGGATGGAAATCTCCTTCTCGATCCCGCGGGCCGCCTCATCGAGCGTGATCTCAAGGTCGTAGCGCAGGTCGGCCCCGTCGCGCCCGGAGTCGCGGCCCCCGCCGCCGAACATCTCGTCGAATATTCCGCCTCCTCCGCCGCCGCCCTGGCCGAACACCTCCCGGAAAATGTCGAACGGGTCATGAAACCCGCCCGCCGACATGCCCCCGGGTCCCCGGCCGGCGCCGGGTCCCTGGAAGGCGGCGTGACCATAGCGATCATAGGCCGCCCGCTTGTCGGGGTCCTTCAGGACCTCGTAGGCCTCGGAAACCTTCTTGAACTTCTCCTCGGCGGCCTTGTCGCCCGGATTCTTGTCCGGGTGGTGCTGGACCGCCTTCTTCCGATAGGCCTTCTTCAGTTCCTCGTCGGTCGCCCCCTTGGACACACCGAGCAGCTCGTAGTAGTCTTCCTTTGCCATGGTTTCCGGCGGCGCTCAGCCCCTTTTTGCGGGGCCGCTGGAGACGATGACCGAGGCCGGACGCAGCAGCCTGCCATTGAGGGAAAACCCGGTGCGCACAACGGTGATGATGTGCTCCGCCTTCACCTCGTCGCTCGGCTGGTGCGAGATGGCCTCGTGCTGGTGGGGATCAAAGGTCTGGCCCACGGGATTGATCTCGGCAAAACCCTGCCCGGCAAGGGTGGACTTGAACTGGTCCAGCACCCTTTGCACCCCGGCAGCCAGGGTCTTGAGGTCGGCCTTGGGTTGGCGCGACGCCTCGATGGCCAGCGCCAGGCTGTCAAGCACGGGAATCAGGTCCCCGAGAACGGCCGAGTTGGCGAACTGTCTCAGCTCCTCCTTCTCCCGGACCGAACGCCTGCGGGAATTCTCAAGGTCCGCGACCGCGCGCAGATAGCGGTCGTAATTGTCCTTGGCTTCCTTCTTCGCCGCTTCGAGCAGCGGGGCGAGGTCCGCCGCGGACCCGGACTGGGCGTCGGGCGTTGGTTCGGCGGATGTGTCAGAGTCGGATGATGTCATGTGCAAAGGGGTCAATCCTGCACCGAGTTTGGCCTTTCTTCAAGCCCCTTACAATGGCGGCCGCAGTCATTCGTAGGTCAGCGAGCTTGCTCGCGCCCGGTTAGGCGCGAGCAAGCTCGCTGACCTACATTCGAGCAAGTCCCGTCTTCTGTGAGGCGCCGTCAGGCAAAATTCTCTGTGATCAGCAGGATCGTGGGCTCCGTTGCCTCGATGGTGAACGCCCCCGCAAAGGGAAGAAGGGCGTTATCGCCCCGCGCGAGCGTGTGCGCCTTTTCCCCGCCGGCGCCGACCTTCACGCCGCCGCTCGGAACGCTGATCACACGGGGCTGCACGTTCGCCGCGAGGCGCATGCCCTCGCCCGCCCCCAGGATGACCCGCCGGATCAGGAACTCCGCGCAGCTCGCGATCACGGCCGGCGCCAGGATCGCGCGCACGGGCAGGGGTTCAAAGTCGTCCCATCGGATCGAGCGAAGCGACTCGGCGATGTGGAGCTTGCGCGGCTTTCCGTCCAGCCCGACGCGGCCCCAGTCGTAGACCCGGTATGTCGTGTCGGAATTCTGCTGGATCTCGAGGATCAGGTTTCCGCCATCGATCGCGTGCACCTGGCCGCTGTGGACCAGGATGGAGTCCCCTGCCGCCACGGGAAACCTGTGCACGCAGGCTTCGACAGTATGGTCCGCGATCGCCCGTTCAAAGCCGTCCCGGGTGACCCCGCGCCTGAGGCCGACCATGACATGGGCGTCGGGAGAGGCGGCCGCAATGTACCAATTCTCGGTTTTGGGCTCCCCCTTGAGCTCCGCCGCCACCGAGGCCGGCGGATGCACCTGCAGGCTCAGCCTCTCCCGGCAGTCGAGCCATTTGACCAGGAGGGGAAACGGCTTTGCCCGGGGCCAGGCGGGCCCCATGATCTCCGCCGCGTGGGCCTCGAGGGCGGCGCGGAGCGTCAGCCCGTCGAGTTGCCCCCCCGCGACGATGGACTGGGCCTCGGGCCGGTCGACGATCTCCCAGCTCTCGCCGATCGGCCCCTCCGGCGGAAGGTTCCGCCCGAAGGTCTCCGCAAGCGCCCTGCCACCCCAGACGCGCTCCTGGTACAAGGGCTTGAATCGAATAAGTTCCGGCATGGGTTGGTGGGACGGCAGGGGTTTACATTTGACCGGTCCGGGTGATACCATGCAATCAGGTTCGTTCTAAACATGCCCAAGGCCCAGATTTCAAACCCAAACGGCGGCAGGCAGTTCCAGCCGCCACGGCAGGTGCCGAACTGGGCGGTTGCGGTGGCCTGCGGGCTTGTTGCCACGCTCCTGACCGTGGGCTTTCTCGACTACAGCCCCGAGCAGGATCCGTTTCACACCACAAACCCGACGGACACCAACTTGGTGGGGATTTTTGGCGCCTACGGCTCCTCGATCGCGTTCAGGAGCCTGGGAATCACCGCCTGGCTTGTGCCGATCTTCCTTTTCTGGCTCGCCTACGTCGCCGTCCGCCAGGTCCGGCATCTCTCCGGCGCGCGGCTCATTGCCATGGCGGCCTGCATCGCCGCGTTCTCCGGGCTCGCAAGCATGTTTGCGGAGCAGAAGAGCACGAATTTCTTCCCCTACGGCCTGGGCGGGCTGCTCGGCCGCCTGGTCTTCGACGACCTGCTCCGCGACAGCCTGGGTGCGTTTGGGTCGGTGCTGCTGCTCGGGACCATCTATGTCTTCGGGCTTCTTTTCATCTTCACCAGGGACATCGGTGCGGAATTTGAGAAGCTGCTTGCCGGGTTCTCGGCGTGGCGGCAGTCCCGGTCAAAGGCCGCCCCGCTGGCCGTTCCCAAGGAGGGGACCAAGCAGGTGGAGCCCGCCGCCCCTCCCGCCAGGCCTCCGCCGTTCGGGCCGGTGGAAAAGAAGCTCTTCGTTCCAAAGGCCGGAAGCGAGGCCGCCCGTCTGGCCGGCACGGCCGGGGCGGCAAAGATCCAGCTCAACATCGTCAAGCCCGAGGAGCCCAAGAAGGCGAAGGCGATCCCCGTCCCCACGGGCGACGACCGCTACAAGTTCCCGCCGCTCAAGCTGCTCAAGGAGCAGGTGCGGCCCACGGCGAGCAACAGCGAGGAGGAGCACAGCCAGAATGCGGGCAACCTGATGCGCATCCTCGGGGAGTTCGGAGTGGAAGTGGCGCTGGGCGAGATCCACGTGGGGCCGGTCATCACCCGCTACGAGGTCGTGCCGGCGCCGGGCGTGCGGGTCGAAAGGATATCCAGCCTCGACAAGAACATCGCCCTGGGCATGCGCGCGCAATCGGTGCGCATCCTGGCCCCGATCCCGGGCAAGGCGGCGGTCGGCGTCGAGGTGCCGAACCAGCACCCGACGCCGGTCGGGCTGCGCGAGATCCTTGAGAGCGAGGACTGGGTGGGGACGCGCGCGGAGCTTCCCATCGTCCTTGGGAAGGACGTGTCCGGGCAGCCGCTCGTCTCGGACCTGGCCAAGATGCCGCACCTGCTGATCGCCGGCGCCACGGGCTCGGGCAAGTCCGTCTGCGTGAACGCGATCGTCGCCTCGATCCTGTACTCCAAGAGCCCGCGCGACGTCCGCCTGATCATGGTCGACCCGAAGGTGGTCGAGCTGAAGATCTTCAATTCGCTCCCCCACATGCTGATCCCGGTGCTCACCGAGGTGAAGAAGGTGCCCGGCGCCCTCAAGTGGCTGCTCGCGGAAATGGAGCAGCGCTACCAGATCTTCGGCAAGACCAACGTCCGGAACATCGTCGGCTTCAACAACCGCAAGAAGTCCGGCGCGGCCGACGAGGCCCAGGCCTCCCTGCCCCTCCCCGGGATCGGCGCGCCCCCCGTGGACGACGGGATCGAGGTGCCGGACCACCTGCCCTACATCGTGGTGATCATCGACGAGCTGGCCGACCTGATGATGATCGCCCCCGCCGAAGTCGAGACCAACGTGGCCCGCCTCGCCCAGCTCGCCCGGGCCGCCGGCATCCACCTGATCATCGCCACCCAGCGCCCCTCGGTGAACGTGGTGACCGGGGTCATCAAGGCGAACCTGCCGTCGCGCATCGCCTTCCAGATGGCCTCGCAGGTGGACTCCCGCACCGTCCTCGACACCAAGGGGGCCGAGACGCTGATCGGCCGGGGCGACATGCTCTTCACCCCGCCGGGGACCTCGCGCGTGGTGCGCGCCCAGGGCGCCTTCGTATCCGACGATGAAATACAGAAGATCGTCGCCTACAGCCAGGAGAACAACGACCCGCCGCTCTACGCCCAGGCGGTCCAGCAGCACATCGACCGCGCCGCCCGCGAGGACGACGAGGACGGGGAATTCGACGAGGAGGGCGAGATGGGCGACGACGACGAGCTCTACCGGCAGGCCCTCGACGTCCTGCGGTCCACCCGCCGGGCGAGCACGTCCATGCTCCAGAGGCGCCTGCGCATCGGCTACAACCGGGCGGCGCGCATCATGGAGCTGATGGAGGAGAAGGGGATCGTCGGCCCGGAAAACGGCTCCAGCCCGCGGGAAATCCTGGTGGATCTGGACAAAATTTAGGTGACTTCCCCGGCCCGCCGCTAGAGGATCGCCCCGTAGACCCCACATGCAGACCATCGGCGAACGATTTGAGGAGGCCCGCAAGAGGAAGGGTGTCTCCATCCGCGAGGCCGCGGAGGCCACCAAGATCCGGGGCGACTACCTGCAGAAGTTCGAGGGCAACCAGTTCGACATCGATCTTTCAGAGATCTACGTGAAGGGGTTCCTCCGGTCGTATTCCAACTTCCTCAAGCTGCCGGCCGACAGGATCCTGGCCGACTACGCCGCGCTCGGGCACCGCGAGTCGGGCCCGCGCCAGCCCAGCCGCGAGGTGTACGGGCGCATGGACGTCTCGATCGCCACGGCCGACGCGCGGACCGAGCCTCCCTCGGCGGCCACTTCGCCCGTCCTCGAGCCGCGGATCCCGCGCGGCCGGACGAACCTGCCGGCCAGCCCGCTCATCCAGCCCGCCCTGATCTTCCGCGGGGGGATCGCCCTGGCGATCGCGGTCGTCGCCTTCCTGGCCTTCTGGGCCGTCCGGTCGCTGATGAGCGAGGGCCCGGCGGCCCCCGCGCCCGCCGCTGCCGTGGCCCCCGCCGCGCCCGACGCCGTGGTGTCCATCGGCGCCCTCGACGCGGTGCGCATCAAGGTCGTCCGCCAGTCCGACGGCACGGAGCTGTACCAGGGGCCCCTGGAGCGCGGCGAGCGCCGGGACTACCCGAACGTCCCCCTCTACCTGACCTCCAACGCGCTGGAGTCCGTCGAGATCGTGTACAAGGGCAGACACTACGGCACCGGCCAGAAGGGCTGGAGCAAGGTCGCCCTGGACTTTTCGAACAGGTAGGGACGGGCGGCCCGCCCGTCCGGATCCGCTCTCAGGCCCGT
>CAZGOX010000020.1:7319-10953 GCA_964527955.1 uncultured Opitutaceae bacterium
GCCCGTCCGGATCCGCTCTCAGGCCCGTACGCAGCCGCTCGGCCCGTCTTGAACAGACACAATTCGTCCGGGGTTTTGGAATGACACCGGGGTTTGCCCGGACGCCCGGGCCGGGCGTCCCTACCTCCGAGCGCAAACGGCCGCGCGTCCCCGCTAGCGGAGCCCCACGGGCGGTCCCAGGATCTCCCTTAGGACCATCGCGCGCCGCGCTCCCTGGGTGCCGCGCAGCTCCGCCAGCCAGTCGCCGGCCGGGGCCGCGGGCGCCGGCGGCGGCTCCGCGCGAGGCGGAAGAGCCTGGGCCCGAGCAAACATCCTTGGGGCATCCGGGAGGGACTGGACTCCCTCCGGCTCGGAGTCCGACGCGACCGCAGGTTCGTCCGTCATGACCGGAGGAGCGTCCTCCCGGGCCGCCTGCCATGCATTGCGCTGCGCAATCTTCCTGCGGATCTCCTCCTGGACCCTTCGCGTGCGCTCCTCCTCCGTCGGATCCGGCCGGCCGGAACCGGTGGCGCCGGGCGCCTCGCCGCGCGACCGCGCGGCCTCCCGGCGCTGCTTGACCCAAAGCGCAAGGACCGCCGCAACGGCGACCAGGATCTGAAACACCCCCGAGTTCACTTCTTCTGCTCGGGCTGGGCGATGCTCTGGCGCATCGCTGTGTCGGACTGGATGTTTTCCATCTTGTAGTAGTCCATGACCCCAAGGCGTCCGCTGCGGAAGGCATCGGCCATGGCCTGCGGCACCTGGGCCTGGGCCTCGACCACCTTGGCCTGCATCTCCTGCACGCGGGCCTTCATCTCCTGCTCAAGGGCAACAGCGGCCGCGCGGCGGATTTCCGCCTGGGCCTGGGCCATGTTCTTGTTCGCCTCGGCCTGGGCCACCTGCAGCCGCGCGCCGATGTTCTCGCCCACGTCCACGTCGGCGATGTCGATCGAGAGGATCTCAAAGGCCGAGCCGACGTCGAGCCCGCGCGCGAGCACGGTCTTGGAAATGCTGGCCGGGGACTCGAGCACGTGCTTGTACGATTCGGCGACGCCGATCGTCGTCACGATGCCTTCGCCGACGCGGGCTATGATGGTCTCCTCCTTGGCTCCGCCGACAAACCGGTCGAGGTGGGTGCGGACGGTCACGCGCGCCTTCACCTTCACCTGGATCCCGTCCTTGGCCACGCCGTCGATCGTGGTCCGGCCGCTCTGGGGGTTCGGGCAGTCGATGACCTTGGGGTCCACGGACGTGCGCACGGCCTCGACGACCGACTTGCCCGACCCCTTGGTCGCGAGGTCGATCGCGCACGCGCGGTCCCAGTCGAGCACGATGCCCGCCTTCTGCGCGGCGATCAGCGCCTGGACCGTGGGGACCACGTTGCCGCCGGCCAGGAAGTGGGCCGCGATCCGGTCGGTGGTGATGGGAATCCCCGCCTTGACCGCCGTGATGCGGGCGGTGACCACCAGGTTGTAGGGCACCCCGCCCAGCCGCATGCCCAGGAGGTTGGCCACGCTCACCGGGGCGCCGTTCAGCCGCGCCTTCAGCCAGGTGCCGATGAAGGACAGGAACACGCCCACCAGCACCAGGACGACGAGCGCCACGGGGATGAGGATGAGGAGCGGAAGGTTGATCATGATGCGGCCTGGGTTTTATGGATCTGGGTGACGATGAGGCGGAAATTGTCGACAGAGACGACCCTGAGCGAGGCCCCCTTCTCGGCGAGCCCTGAGTCGCAGAATGCCTCGTAGCGGGCGCCGTCGACGAGCACATACCCGGTGGGAGCCATGGTCGTGAGGGCGTGGGCCGTCCTGCCCACAACCGCCTCAGGCGGGGCCGGGAGGGGCTGGCTGGTCGCCTTGAGCGTCGTCTGCACCACGAGGCGGTCCCAGATCCACCCCTTGGGCAGGAAGCGCAGCGAGGCGAGCGCGAGCGCAACCGCGAGCAGGAGGCCGAGCCCGAGGTTCACAAGGGGAAGGAGGAAGACGTTCGCCGTCCAGGCGGCTCCCAGCGGCTCCCCGGGCCAGAGGTCGGCCATCGCCCAGACAAGGGAGCCGAAGATCAGGCCCAGGCCCACCGCGCCGAGGAACCCCGCGCTGTGAAAAAACATGAGTTCGAGCAGGAGCAGCACCGCGCCCACGGCAAAGACGAGGACGGGCTCGTGGCCCGAGAGGCCGGCGATGTAGCTGCCGAAAAAGACGAGCCCGAGCAGCACCAGCCCCGGCGCTCCGAACAGGCCGAAGCTCTGTGTCTTGAAGGCGAGGAAAAGGGCGAGCATCCCGAGGGCGAGCAGGATCGGGGAAAGGTGGTTGAGCACGACGGCGAGCTGCTCGGACCATGTGACCTCGAGGCGCACCGCCTCGTATCCGTCCGCTCCATACTTTTGCGCGAGGAGATCGTCGACGTCGCGGGCGATCCCCGCGCCCAGGAGCGGCTGCGGCGGCTTGCCGTACGGCTTCATCGCCTCGGTGGCCGTAAGCGAAAGGAGGCCGCCCTTCTCCTTGAGCACCTGGCCGTCGACCTTGAGTTCCGTGTCCGCGTCGATCATCGCCGAGATGACCTCGCCCCGGTGCCCCTTCCCCTCGGAAACGGCCCGCATCCGCGCCTTCAGGAAGCTGACGAGCTTCTCCTTCATCGTCGCGTCGACGTCCTGCCCCGTCGCCTGGACGGGCGCGGCCGCCCCGATCACGCCCTTGGGCGCGAACCAGATCTCGCCCGTCACCCCGGACACGAACGCCCCGGCGGACATGGCCTCGTCGTCGACGAAGGCGACCGTCTGCCCCGGGAACTTCCCGAGATCCTTCATGATGTCGAGGGTCACGTCCAGCGCGCCGCCCGGCGTGTTCAGGTCCAGGACCACCACGTCGGCATGCGCCGCGATCGCCTCCTTCAGCCCTCGACGAAGGACAAAGAGCGTGGGCTGCGCGATCTCGT
This sequence comes from uncultured Opitutaceae bacterium, assembly GCA_964527955.1. Taxonomy (GTDB): domain Bacteria; phylum Verrucomicrobiota; class Verrucomicrobiia; order Opitutales; family Opitutaceae; genus Palsa-1447. Next base: position 10,233 of record CAZGOX010000020.1, read on the forward strand.
CATGGATCGGGATGATGACGACGCGCGTCTGGGCCGCCGATCCGGAGACGGGCGCCAGGCCTGCCACCGCGATCAGGGCTCCGAGCACGCACTTGAGCCAATGCCGCATCATCGCACGAGACTAATGCGGATGCACCGCCGGAAGCAAGCATGCGAGGGGACAACCGCACCAACATGCGAGGGGACAACCGCACCAACTCCGATTGAAAGATGCAGCGTGGCCGGCGATTCGAGGTAGGGACGGGCGGCCCGCCCGTCCGGGCAAACCAAAGGGCCCTTCGCAGACCTGAAACGTTTGTTGGCTCCGTCAGGGTCAGGGGTCTGCCCGGACGCGCGAGCCGCGCGTCCCTACCCGGCTTGAGGCAAACCGAGCCGGTACCGGGACAACAATGTGGCAATTTTAGAAAATCCACCCCACTGTTCCCGGGTGAACCTGCATCCTTCCCCGCTCGCGCTGATCGATTTCGGAGGCCCCGAGATGGTCCTGATCCTCGTGATCGCGCTCATTCTCTTCGGCGGAAAGAAGATGCCCGAGTTCGCGCGCGGCCTCGGGAAGGCGGTGCGGGAGTTTCGGAAGGCTGCGAGCGAGGTCGAGCAGGAGTTCAAGAAGGTCGTGGACGAGGGCGAGCACCTTGCCCAGCCGCCGCGGATCATCACGCCTCCGGCCCGGACGATTGTGCCCCCGCCCGACGTCCAGGAGCACGGGCCGAAGGAGGGTTGA
>CAZGOX010000020.1:11053-13822 GCA_964527955.1 uncultured Opitutaceae bacterium
GCTTGCCTGCGAGGCAGGCCGGGGCCACGCTCCGGGCACCCCTATGAAAACCTACCTCGTGTATGGCTTTGGCATGTCGGCCGTGGGCTTCCTCCTGCAGCTGGTTCTCTTCATCCTCGGTTACCACTCAGACGTCGAAAAGTTCGGCCAGGGACAATGGATCGCCGGCGTGGCGGGCATCGTGATCGCCGTCGCCGCCATCGTATTGGGCACGAAGGTCAAGCGGGCCGCCGGTCCCGAGGAGTCGGGCTTCAGCTACGGCCAGGCCGTGGGCGCGGGCGTCATGATCAGCCTCTTTGCGGCCATCTTGGACGTCGTCCTCAACTACGTCTACGTGACCTTCATCAACACGGGCTTTACGGACATCATGGTGCAATCCCAAATGGCCAAGGCCCAGGCCAAGGGCGCGGGCCCCGAACAACTTGAACAGATGGAAAAAGGCATCCGGTTCATGGCAGCCCCGGTGCCAAACGCCGTGATGGTGATCGTCATGATGATGATCTTCGGAACCATCATTTCCCTGATTGTGGCCGCGTTCCTGAAGCGCCCGGCCCACGATCAGGCGGCGTCCGCTCAGTGACGCGGCGCCCGACCGGGGCCGGGGCTCCCAACCCACACACGGCTCCAGACGTGTCCCCGCCGCCTTGCGGCGCACGGGGATGCGGGAAAGTCGTTCAAAACGCCGGCTGGGGCGGCTGGTCCAGTCGCGGCGGCATTTCCATGCTCTGATTCTCGGGCTGGGCCATCTGGGGAGGCTTCCCCTGGAAATCGCGGCCCATGGTGAACCTGAATTCGCGGAGCCCGTGCAGGCCCTTCAGCCAGTCGTGGACCTGGGGAGGCAGCCCGCGAAGGTCCTCCGGGCTGTTGATGGGCCCCGAAAAGAGCTGCTTCCCGTGCGCGTCCACCGCCACGAGCGTGCGCTTGCCGTCCTTGATGGTCAGCGTGAGGGTCCCCTTGTCGTCGGTGTAGACGATGTTGCTGTTGGCCATGTCGACGCTCACCTCGCTCATCTTGGGCGGTACCGGCGGCTCAGGCGGCCGCGGCTCGCCGGGAGCGAGCGGCCAGGGAGCGGGCCCGTTCATGAGCGAAAGCACCTTGTCCATGTCCTCCCGCATGTGCTCCCGATCGCGGGCGTTGAACATATCCCCGCCCGGCCCGCCCCAATCGGAGATCTTCGGCATTTCATGCCGGCCGAGCTTGATGGTGGCAGTCTCCTGCTTTCCCCCGCGCAGGAACACGACGCTCACCGTGTCGCCCACCTTGTGGCTGCGGACAAGGACGGAGAGCTGGCGGGGATCAATCAGCAGTTGGTCATCAAGCTTGAGCAGGATATCGTGGGGCTTCAGGGCCGACGCGGCGGCGCTGTCGTGAACGACATGCTCGACGACAAGCCCGGTGTCGCTGGGAAGGCCGAGCTGCTCGGTGAGGGTTGGGGAGGCGGTCTCCGTCTCCACGCCGAGAAATGCGCCCGGCGGGCCCTCGTTCACGACTTCATTGACCTCGAGGACAATGGCGTGGGGCGATCCGACGACCTCCTGGTCTGCCGAGCATGCGCAGGTGGGCGGCGGGGCGTCGGCCCGCGCAAACGGAAGCGCAAGGACGACTCCGAGAAGCGGAATAAGGATGGGAACGGTGCATTTCATGGGTTGCCTTTGACTTTGAGGTTTACTGGAAGCTTGCCGGAATCACCCGGACTTCGTCCCGGGGAACGCTCCAACGGAGCGACGCGTGGCTCTGCGGGTCCTCCCACGTGATCGTGTCCACGTAGGACGCGCGAAAGCGGTGGGCCGGGGTGCCGTCGCCCAGCTGGACATATCCCTCGTCGCTGGCCGACAGGAGCACTTGCTGCGCCGAAACAGGCTTGAACGCGGCCGCCGGGGCCGCGCCGGACGCCGGGCGGGCGCCAAGGATGATGAGCGCGGCCGCAGCGGCGGCGGCCGTCGGCAGCGCGATCCAGGACCAGAGAGGGATCAGGCGGCCCCTTGGCCCGAGTTCGCGGCCGACGCGGGCCGACAGCTCCGGCGACGGCGCCAACGGCCGCAACCGGGAAAGTTCCGCCTCCAGGGCCTGCAGTTCGTCATCCATGGCAGGTCACAACGGGCAGCTCGCGGCGGAGCGCATCGAGGGCATACCGGTAGCGGGACGCCGCGGTGTTCGGGGAGAGGCCCAACTGCTCCCCGATGCCGTCGAAGGTGAGCCCGCCCCAGATCTTGAGGGCAAGCACCTCGCGCTGCTCGTCCGGAAGGCGGCGAAGCGCGGATTCAATGGCCATGCGTCGGTCCTCGCCCTCGAGCGGAGTCTCGAAAACCCTCCCCGACCCATCGGGCGGGCCCTCGGACTGGGTCTCACGGACCTCGCGCCGCACATCGCGCCGCGCAAGGTCGACCGCGGCCCTCCGGACCGACGTGAAAAGGAGACCGAGAGGCTCGCCGCCGAGCTTCCGCTGATTCCGCCAATAGCGGACGAAAGCCTCCTGCACGACGTCCTCGGCATCGGCGAGCGACCGGGTGCACTGGCGGGCATACAACAGCAGTTTAGGGCCGTGGCGCTCAAACCATTCTCTCCAGCACTCATGATCAGGGGCTTCCTCCATGCAAACAGGGGTGGTTGTTGATTTATACCCAGAAAGCGTCGCCGCCTCCTCCTTTTGTCTAAGAATCTGCATTGGCCCGTTTGCGGTTAGACGCAGGCGAGGCCCCCAAGTGGCAATGAATCCGCTGCAAACGTTGCCAGACTTCCGGCGGAGGTGGCCTGACACTCGGACGGGCG
>CAZGOX010000020.1:13922-17328 GCA_964527955.1 uncultured Opitutaceae bacterium
CGGGCTTATCGCCCGAGCCACGACTTCCAGGACGAGCGGCTCTCGAACGCCAGGCGTCCGGACAGCCACTTCCAGCTCAAGCGGTACTCAAGGACCACGACTCCGGCCACAATTGCGACCGTAGCGAAGCCAATGAATACGCTGGCTGACAGGCGGGTAACCAAGAACAACCAGATCGCGGCCGCAGCAATGACGCCGGGGATGACCGCTCTCTTTAGGATCGTTTGGTAGTTCATGTTTTTGCTTTCGTTGGTCCCACTCCTATCGAGTGGGTGCCGCCTAACTTAATCGGAAAGTCCGATAGTTAAAGTTGATATTGTTTATAGTTATGATAGGTTTTATCTATGGAACTGAGCCAACTTCGATACGCGGTCGCGATTGGTGAGTCCGGGAACTTCACCAAGGCATCCTCCCGATGCAATGTATCGCAACCATCTTTAAGCCAGCAGATTATAAAACTAGAAAAGGAGCTTGGCCACAAGCTTTTCCATCGGCTTGGCCACAAGGCGGTCCCGACCGAGGCCGGGATCGTTTTCCTCGAGCGAGCAAAGCGAATCCTGCTGGAGGTGGAAAACACGACGAAGGAATTGGCGGATAGTCCTTCCCTGGGCCGGCGCATCACCGTCGGAGCGATCCCCACCCTCGCGCCCTACCTTCTGCCCTCACTCATCGCCCGCTCCCGGAAAAAATTTCCGAATCTGCAAATTGATATCCGTGAGGATTTTAAGGTACACCTGATCCAAGCCATCCTCGATGGCGAGCTCGACCTCGCCGTGGTTGCCATGCCGGTGCAGGACCCTCGGCTCTACGTCGAGCCGCTGATGCAAGAGCCTCTCTTGCTTGTCGTTGGGAAGGACCATCCCCTCGCGAACCGGTACCTCGTAACCGGCGAGGACCTCGCCAACGAGACCTTCGCCATGATGGGCTCCTCCAGCTCCACGGCGGCCCAGATCCGGGCCTTCTGCGGGGTCCATCATTTCGAGCCGAGGATCGGGTTCCACTGTTCGCAGATCGCGACGGTGAAGGCCTTCGTCGCGCTTGGAGCCGGCATCTCCATTCTCCCACGGGTCTCAAGATCGCCCGAGGACAAGGATTCCCTGGTCTACATTCCCCTCGCGGATGCGAGCCCTGTTCGCGAGATCGCGACGATCCGGCACCTGCAACGCTTCCAGAGCCGGGGCTCTGAGCAGCTGCTCGGTCTCCTGCGCGATTGGAAGTGGGAGGCGCCCGACGCCAGCAGCGGCTTGACGGTTCCGGTATCCTCGGATACCTGAAGGGACGGCCGCTTCGCACAGCGGGCTGCAACCCAATAAACCCCATGTCGTCCTCCAATAACTCAGCGTGCTCCTCGCACCCTTGCTTAGCGTCGCTCTTCCTGCGGCTTGCCCTCGGCATCATGATATTCCCCCACGGCGCCCAGAAACTGCTGGGCTGGTTCGGAGGCTACGGCTACTCCGGCACCATGGGGTTTCTCACCGGCACCCTGCATGTTCCCTACGTCTTCGCGCTCGCGGCGATCCTGATCGAGTTTTTCGGCGGAATCGCGCTGATCCTCGGACTGTTCACGCGGGTGGCGGCCTTGCTCGTCGGGCTCGAACTCGCGATCGCGGCCTGCATGGTGCACCTGCCCAACGGATTCTTCATGAACTGGAGCGGCCAGCAAAAGGGCGAGGGGATCGAATTCTTCATCCTTGTTGTCGGCATTGCGCTCGCACTCGCCCTCCTGGGCGGCGGCGGCATCTCGCTCGACAGGGCTTTCTGCAAGGAAAAGGCCCCCGAACCGACCGCGACCTGACCACGACGGACCTCCGGGCGCCGCACCGCGACCCCGGAAAAACAAGGCGGAGCCGCTTGCGCGGCTCCGCCAGGTCCAGCTTCAACTTGACAATTCTCGGGGTAAACCCCGGGAACTGCGCATGGGTCTGACGCGCAGCCCCGGAAAAGGTTTCCCGTTCCGGAAATTTTTGCTAACAGCCCACTCGCCGCATGCCCCCAGCCTCTGCCAACGAATCGAAGCCACAGGACCTGCCCCCCCAATCGGCCAGGATCACGGACCTCGAGATCAAGGACGCCCACATTATCTTTGATGCGGTCTGGCAATCCCTGGAGGCGGACTTCGGGCGCGAGAAACTCAGGTTCCCGAAGGAGTTCATCCTCCTGGGCGGCGCGCCGGGCGCCGGCAAGGGCACGCAGACGCCGTTCATCTCCAAGGCCAGGGGGCTGACCTGCGGACCCATCGTGGTGAGCGCCCTTCTCGACTCGCCCGAGGCCCAGCGCCTGAAGAATGCCGGCAGCATGGTGGGCGACCGCGAGGTCATGGACCTCCTGTTCCGGAAGCTGCTGCAGCCCGAGTATCGCGACGGCGTCATCCTCGACGGGTTTCCCCGCACCAAGGTGCAGGTGGAATGCCTGAAGCTGCTCGTCGACAAGATGCACGAGCTGAGGCGCGAGTTCACCAGGACGCCCCTCGGGATCCACTTCCGCCTGCCGACCACCCACATCATGGTCCTCTTTGTCGACGAGAAGACGAGCGTCGAGCGACAGCTGCGGCGCGGGGCCGAGGTGCGGGAGCACAACAGCGAGGTGCGGCGCACCGGCATGGGGGAGCTGCTCGAGGAACGGGTCACCGACTACGACGAGAACCTCGCCCAGTTTCGGTACCGCACGTTCAAGGAGAAAACCTGGGACGCCCTCCAGGAACTCAAGGAGATCTTCCATTACCACTTCGTCAACGCGCAGGGGCCCATCGCCGAGGTCGAGCGGAACATCCTCAGGGAGCTCGAGTACCAGAGCACCCTCGAATTGGATCCGCGCACCGTGGACCGCCTGCGGGCGATCCCGGTGGCGAGCGAGATCATCGTCCACGCCCGCCAGGAAATGGTCAAACGCCTCGATTCCTACGAGGTCGAGCACGGCGCCCTTTTCAAGGAGGTCGTGGGCTTCATCGAGAAGAGGATTCTCCCCATCGTGTACCGGCACGCCATCTCAGGCTCCGCGCTGGTCAACGCCGAGGATCCGCTCCTCGACAACCCCCTTGCCCTCGCGATGCTGATCGACGTGTTTTCGGAACGCGGGTACCACGCCGTCGTCGACATCCACCGCATCGAGGTGCCGGAGCGCGTCGCCCCGGAGACCGGGCTCGTCCAGTGCCGGGTGAAGAAGGTGTACCGGATCCAGATCCGCTTTCCCGGGTCCGAGATCCGGAGGGGCTGAGCTACTCGTAGCGAAGCGCCTCGATCGGATCCAGGGAGGCCGCCTTGGCAGCCGGGTACAGCCCGAAGCCGACCCCGATCGCGGTGCAGACGATCAGGCCGGTCGCGGCCCATCCCCAGGGAAACACGATGTCGACGTGCATGAGCAGCGCGAGCCCGTCGCCCGCTGCGACGCCGAGGAGGATGCCCGCGAG
>CAZGOX010000020.1:17338-19140 GCA_964527955.1 uncultured Opitutaceae bacterium
CGCGAGGCCTCCGAAAAGGGACAGCGTGACCGATTCCAGGAGGAACTGCGCGAGGATCCCGGTCTTGCGCGCACCTATCGACTTGCGCACCCCGATCTCCTTGGTCCGCTCGGTGACGCTGACGAGCATGATGTTCATGATCCCCACGCCCGCGGCGACCAGCGCGATGCCGCTGATCAGGAGGGCCCCGGCGCGCACCGCGTCGGCCACCTTGGCGAAGGCCGCGATCAGCGAGTCGTTGGAGTAGATCTCGAAGTCGTTGTCCTGCTCGGGGCGCAGCCCCCTCGCGATGCGCATCGCCGTCACGCCCTTGTCCATCGTGGCGTTGTAGACTTCCGGAGAGGGCGCCTGGGTCGCGATGTTGACGCTGAATTTCTCGGGTCCGTTGTCGCTGAGAAACCGGGTGATCGGGACCATCACCAGGTCGTCCTGGTCCTCCCCGAACGAGGTTCCCCGCGGCACAAACGTGCCGATCACCGTATAGCTGTGCCCGTTCACCTTGATCGACTTTCCCAGGGGGGACTCGGAGGGGAAGAGCTTGTCGACGACCGTCTGGCCGATGATGGCGTTCGGGGAGCCAAGGTCGACGTCCGCCCCGGTGAAGTTGCGCCCGGTGTCGATGGAGTACTGGTTGGCCGCGAGGAAGTACTCGTTCGCCCCCCCATAGGTCAGGCCCGGGGTCGTCTTCCGGTTCCCGTACCTGGCCTGGCCCCCGTTCTGGTCAAAGGACTTCAGGCACACGACGTCGGCCCATCCCTCCATGAGGGACGCGTAACGCCTGGCCTGTGCGAGCGTGAAATTGCGCCGCTTGTCGTACTTCTCCCGCTCGTTGCCGACGACCTGGATCCCGGTGGGATACTTGGCGAATTGGAACATGTTCGAGCCGAGGAAGCTCAGGCCGGTCTCGATCGAGCCGCGCAGGGCGGACACTGCCGTCATGACACCGATCACGGAGAACACGCCGATCGTGATTCCCGCCATCGTCAGGAACGAGCGGAGCTTGTGGACCCCCAGCGATCCGAGCGCCATGCGAAGGATTTCCCGGAAGAGCATGGCGTCACTCGTAGCGAAGCGCCACCACGGGGTCGAGGCGGGAGGCCCCCACGGCCGGGGCAAACCCGGCGAAGATCCCGGTGAGGGTGGAAACCAGGAGGCCGACGACGACCAGCCCGGCGGAGAAGACGATCGGCAGGCTCGGCATCGCGACGCTCACGACCGCACAGAGCCCCCCCGTGAAGGCGAGGCCCACCAATCCCCCCACGAGGCAGATGGAAACCGACTCAATGAGAAACTGCAGGAGGATCGTGCGCCGGCGCGCCCCGAGCGCCTTGCGCGTGCCGATCTCCTTCGTGCGCTCCTTCACGCTCACGAACGTGATGTTCATGATGCCGATGGCCCCCACGAAGAGGGCGAGCCCCGTGATGAAGAGGCCCCCGATCGCGATCCCGCCCCGGATGGGGTCGAGTTGCGCCTTGAAGGCCTGCTGTTCGTTGATCGAGAAGTTGTCGCGCTCGCCGGGGAACTGGCCCCGCTCGCGCCGCATGGCCCCGGTCAGCTCCTCCCGCGCCTCGTCGAGGCGGTTCTTGTCCCTGATCTTGACCTGGAGCTCCCCGTTTCCGTCCCGCGTCCCAAAATGCTTCCGATAGGCCCCGAGCGGCACGATCATTTGGCTATCCATGCTGAACAGGCCGAGGAAGGATCCCTGGTGGGCGAGGACGCCGATCACCCGGAACGGCTGCCCCTGCACGGTCACGGTCGAGTCCAGCGAGGATCGCCCCGGGAAGAGCGCCTGGGCCACGTCG
>CAZGOX010000021.1:0-18691 GCA_964527955.1 uncultured Opitutaceae bacterium
GCCGGGGGATTCAGGGCCCGGGCAAGCAGCCGGCCGAAGACGGCCAGGGGAACGGCCTTCTTGTCGTCCGGTATGGGCAGCCCCCCCTCGGCGACATGGAAGATCCCCTGGGTCGTGCGGCGGTCGCTCCTCGGGTTGTGCAGGATGCCCTGGCGGGCCCGGTAGGAGGCCAGGATGCTGCTGTGGTGCTCGTCGCGCCCCGGGGGCAGCGAAAGCGCCCTGGCGAGCCCCGGGCGGTCAAGGACCAGGGTCGTTCCAGGAAGGCGGGGCGCCTCGGCCGCCTCGCCGACGGAGTCGTAGACGAAGTTCTGGATCCGCTGGTCCGGCGGACACAGGTGCCGCGCAAGGGCGCGGTCCTTTTCGCGGCTCAGCGCCAGGAAATGCCCGACCAGGCCGGACAGCCCGTCCGTGCCGTCGAGCGGCACGCCGGGCTGTCCCACCTCGTTCAACTTGAGGTTGAGATACGCCAGCAGCCTCGGATCCTCCGGATCGGGACGGGTAAACGGTGCTGCTGGGTCGTTTTGGATCACGTGCCTCTGTTACTTCTTGGCGGCTTTGAGCTCCGCGACCGCGGCCTGGGCCGCCGCGAGGCGGGCCACCGGGACGCGGTACGGGCTGCAGGATACGTAGGTGAGGCCCAGCTTGTGGCAGAACTTCACGGAGTCGGGATCGCCGCCGTGCTCGCCGCAGATGCCGAGCTTGATGTTCGGGCGGGTGGAGCGGCCCTTTTCGATCGCAATGCGCATCAGCTGGCCCACGCCCACCTGGTCGATGGTCGCAAACGGGTTGCGCTTTACGATCTCGGCCTCCTGGTACGGGGGCAGGAACGAGCCGGAGTCGTCGCGGCTCATACCGAGGGCCATCTGGGTGAGGTCATTCGTGCCGAAGCTGAAGAACTCAGCCGTGGTCGCGATCTCGTCGGCCGTCAGGGCGCCGCGTGGCACCTCGATCATGGTCCCCACGGAGTAGGCGATCTTCACCTTCGTCTCGGCCTGGACCGCTGCGGCGACCGAGTGGACGATCTCGAGCTGGAGATCGAGTTCCTTCTTGAAGCCGACCAGCGGGATCATGATCTCCGGATGGGCCTTGACCCCGTCCTTCTTGGACTGGGCCGCGGCCTCGAAGACTGCGCGGGCCTGCATGGCCGTGATCTCCGGGAACTTGATGCCCAGGCGGCATCCGCGGAAGCCCAGCATGGGGTTGAACTCGTGGAGCTGGTGGACGCGCTCGATGATCTTCTCGACCGGTATGCCCAGCTTCCTTGCGAGGTCCATCTGCTGCTCCTTGGACTGCGGAAGGAACTCATGGAGGGGGGGGTCGAGGAAGCGGATGGTAGCGGGGAGGCCCTTGAGGGCCTTGAAGATCCCGACGAAGTCGGCGCGCTGGTAGGGCAGGAGCTTGGCCAGCGCCACCTCGCGGGCTTCCTTCGTGTCTGCAAGGATCATCTCGCGCATGGCGTCGATCCGGTCGCCCTCAAAGAACATATGTTCCGTGCGGGTGAGACCGATGCCGACCGCACCAAAGGCCACGGCGTTGCGGGCCTGGTCCGGCGTGTCGGCGTTCGTGCGAACCTGGAGGCGGGTCGCCTGCGAGCACCATTTCATCAGTTGGGTGAAGTTGCGGGTGGTTCGGCTGCCCCTTGCCTCCTTGTCGCCATGCACCAAAGCCTGGATCACCTCGGAAGGGGCGGTCTTGACCTCGCCTGCATAAACCGTGCCCGATGTCCCGTCAATCGACAGGTAATCGCCCTCGGGGAAAACCCGGTCGGCGACCTTGAGCGTCCTGGCCTGGTAGTCGACGTTGAGGGCGCTGGCGCCGCAGACGCAGACCTTGCCCATCTGCCTCGCGACCAGCGCCGCGTGCGACGAGACGCCGCCGCGGGCCGTCAGGATCCCCTCGGCCGCGATCATGCCCCGCAGGTCCTCCGGCGAGGTCTCGACACGGACGAGGAGAACCTTTTCCCCGCGGCCGGCGGCCTCGACGGCGCGCTCTGCATTGAAGTAGATCTTTCCCGACGCGGCTCCCGGGCCTGCCGGCAGGCCGGTTGCGATTGGCGGCGCGGCCTTGAGGGCGGCGCGGTCAAAGATCGGCGCGAGCACCTGGTCGAGCTGGTCGGCCGGGACCCGCAGGATCGCGGTCTGCCAGTCGATCAGCTTCTCCTTCACCATCTCGACGGCAATGCGGACCGCGGCGACTCCCGTCCGCTTTCCGTTGCGGGTCTGGAGCATGTACACCTTTCCGTCCTGGATCGTGAACTCGAAGTCCTGCATGTCCTTGAAGTGGGACTCGAGGACCTTCCGGATGCGGTTCAGCTCATGGTAGGAGGACGGCTGCTGCTCGGCGAGCTTGAGGACGGGCGCCGGCGTGCGCACGCCCGCGACCACGTCCTCGCCCTGGGCGTTCATGAGATATTCGCCGTAGAAGACCTTCTCGCCGGTCGCCGGGTCGCGGGTGAACGCCACGCCGGAGCCGGACTGGTCTCCCGTGTTGCCGTAGACCATCGCCTGCACGTTGACCGCGGTGCCCCACTCCTGGGGAATGTTGTACTTGCGGCGATACACGATCGCCCGGTCGTTCATCCAGGAGCCGAAGACGGCCCCGACCGCCCCGCTCAGCTGGTCCCAGGGGCTGGAGGGAAAGTCATGGCCGGTCCGCTCCTTGACGAGGGCCTTGAAGCGGGCGACAAGCTCCTTCAGCTCGTCGACGCTCAGCTTGGTGTCCTCGACCTGGTGGTCGCCATGCCGCTCGTGCTTGAGCGCCTCGATGACGGTTTCAAACGGCTCGTGGTCCTCGTCGGGGCTCTTCTGGACGCCGAGCACGACGTCGCCGTACATCTGGATGAAGCGGCGGTAGCAATCCCACGCAAAGCGCTCGTTCTTCGTCCGGGCGGCGAGCGCCGCCACCGTGGAGTCGTTGAGGCCGAGGTTCAGGATCGTGTCCATCATCCCGGGCATCGAGTCGCGGGCGCCGGAGCGCACCGAGACCAGCAGGGGGTTCTCCTGGTCGTTGAACTTGGCGCCGACCTGCGCCTCGATCGCCGCGATTCCCGCGTCGATCTGCGCCTGGAGGGCGGCGGGATAGGTGCGGCGGTTTGCGTAGTAGTACGTGCAGACCTCCGTCGTTATCGTGAAGCCCGGGGGTACGGGAAGGCCGATCCTGCTCATTTCGGCAAGATTGGCGCCTTTCCCACCAAGGAGCGCGCGCTGCGAGGTATCACCGTCCGTCTTCACGCCGAAGCGGTAGACGTATTTCGGTGCCCGGGCGGGGGCTGGCTTTGCTGGGGACTTCCTGGGCTTGTTAACTTTGGATTTCGAGGCCATAAGGGGTGTTTCTAGTTGGCTGGACTCGGCTGCGGGTCAGGGCGAATCCGTGTCGCGCAACCGCCCGTGGGCGGCCGCCGCCGAGCCGGTTCCTGTCACTTTTTTCCCTCGCGCTGCGCCCGCAGCACGACGCGGAACATCTGAAGGGCTAGCCAGAATACCGCCGTCAGGCAGGAAGCCGTGATGGCTCCCCAGAGGCGGATCATCCCGGGATCGCTTGAGGGCACGTGGGTGGACACGACGCCGTACATGTAGGTGAAAAATGCCACGACGAGCACGGCGTCCACCGCCAGGCTAACGGGAGTGACAAGCTTCGTTCGTGAATCTGCCATGGTCCCAAGGGAGACGGGGAAACGAAGTCTTGTCGACGGAAAATCCGCCCCGCGGCCCATTTTGGGGTGGCTTCCGCGGCGCCTCCCAGCACGATCGGCGTGGCATGAGCGCCTCGCTGCTGAAAGTCTTCTCCGGCAACTCAAACCGCCCCCTCGCGGAGCAAATCTGCAAGTCCATCGGGGTGCCCCTGGGCGAGGCCGTGGTCACGAGCTTCCCGGACGGGGAGAGCTTCGTTAAGATCAACGAAAACATAAGGGGACACGATGTTTACATCATCCAATCGACGTGTCCGCCGACCAATCACCATCTCATGGAGATGCTGATCATGATGGACGCCGCAAGGCGGGCGTCCGCACAACGGATCACGGCCGTGCTTCCCTTCTATGGCTACGCGCGGCAGGACCGCAAGGACCAGCCCCGGGTGCCGATCACTGCCAAGCTGGTCGCCAACCTGCTGGTCTCGGCCGGTGCCAACCGCGTGCTCACCATGGACTTGCATAGCCAGCAGATCCAGGGTTTTTTCGACATCCCGGTCGACCACCTGTACGCATCACCGGTCTTCTTCGAGCATCTGGCGAAGCTTTCCAGCGACAATCTCATGGTCTGCTCGCCGGATGTCGGCGGCATGAAGATGGCCGCGGCCTATGCGGACGCGCTTGGAGCCGGGCTGGGCATGGTTGCGAAAAAGCGCAAGAGCGCGACGAACGTCGAGGCGATCAGCCTGGTGGGCGATGTCGAGGGGAAGGACATCCTGCTTGTGGACGACATCACGGAGACCGCCGGGACGCTCACCGCGGCGGCAAAGATTCTCAGGGACAACGGCGCGCGCACCATCCGTGCCGCCGTCAGCCATTGCATTTTGAACGAGAAGGCGATCGAGCGCCTGCGCACGGGGCTGATCGACGAGCTCATAACCACCGATTCCGTCCCGCTGGACGCCCGGGGCCTTCCGGTCACGATCCTCAGCATCGCGCCGCTCCTGGGCCAGGCCATCCTCCGAATCAACAGCAACGAAAGCGTAACGGGCCTATTCCGCATCAAGGGGTTCTGACCCGGACGCCAGGAACCTTGCCGGGAGGGCCCTGTCGTGCACTTTTCGACGCATTCATGAGACCCTCCTTTCTTTTTGCCCTGGCCGCCGCGGTCGTCCTCCCGCCGTTCCCGATGCGCGCCGCGACGTCCGGGACGCACCCGGGAAAGCCCGAGCTTCGCACCGACGCGACGCCGATCGCAAACGGCCCGGGGGGGCCCATCGCAAGTTATGCCGACGTCGTCGAGCCCGTGGAAAGGGCGGTCGTCTCGATCTACTCCTCGAAGACGGTCCACCAGCGAGTCGAAATCAACCCGCTCCTCAGGCAGTTCTTCGGCGACATTCCCGACCAGGATCGCGTGAGCAAGCAGGAGGGACTGGGCTCCGGGGTGATCGTCACGCCCGACGGGTACATCCTGACCAACAACCACGTGGTCGAGGGCGCCGACGAGCTGAAGGTTTCCCTTCCCCAGCCGGACGGCCGGGAGTTCACGGCCAAGGTGATCGGCGCCGACCCGAAGACGGACGTGGCCGTCATCAAGATCGGGGCAACCGAACTCCCCACGCTCACGCTGGCGGACAGCGACCGGCTGCGCGTCGGCGACATCGTGTTCGCCGTCGGCAATCCGCTCGCCGTCGGCGAGACCGTGACGATGGGCATCGTCTCCGCGAAGGAGCGCCAGATCGGCCTCCTGAGCGACGTGTCAGGCTACGAGAACTACATCCAGACCGACGCAGCGATCAACATGGGCAATTCCGGGGGCGCGCTCGTGGACGCCAAGGGAAGGCTCATCGGCATCAACAGCGCGATCCTGTCCCCGTCGAGGGGCAGCATCGGGCTCGGGTTTGCCATCCCGATCAACCTGGCCCGCTCGATCATGGACAGCCTGATTGAGACGGGGACCGTGACGCGCGGGTTTCTTGGAGTCAGCACCGTGAACCTGACGCCTGACGTGGTGGACGCGCTCGGGCTGCCCAAGGGGGCCAGGGGCGTGGCGGTGACGGACGTCACGTCAGGGAGCCCCGCCGACCGTGCCGGCCTCAAGAGCTATGACGCGATTGTCGGGATCAACGGCAAGCCCGTGCCGGACCGCGACGGTTTCCGCCTCATGATCGCGGGCATGATCCCGGGATCCAAGGTCGAGCTTTCGCTGGTCCGGGCCGGGAAGCCGGTTTCGGTGGAGGTGAAGCTTGGCACGCAGACGGAGAACCCGGACGAGCTGTTCCAGGGCGTGAGCGTCGCGGCCCTGACGGACGACGTGCGTTCCAAGCTGGGGATCGACCCCAGGATCACGGGGCTCCTCATCACCGATGTGGCCGCAGACTCACCCTACGCCGACCGCCTCGCGCCCAACATGGTGATCGTGCAGATCAACCGCGGCCCCGTGTCCGACCTGGCCACCGCGAAGGCGCTCCTCGTCCAACCCGGGCGCAATCTCCTGCTGATCTACAACAACGGAGGCCTGGGCTACGTGGCGGTGACGGTGCGGTGACCGCGGTCAGCTTCCCGGCTTCTCGACGGGGATCTTCGAGAGCCAATCCGGGACCCCGTCGGCCGGGTAGACGGGAAAGCTGAGTTCGAGGAGGGAGACCGCGGGGACGTCGAAATGCGCGGACCCCGAGCTGCGATCCACGAGCATCGCAAGGCCGGCCGGCGAGCCGCCCGACCTCCGGACCAGGTCGATGCATTCCGTGGCGCGCCCGCCGCGGGTGACCACGTCCTCGACCACGAGGACGGCCTCGCCTGGCGAGAAGGTGAAGCCTCGCCTGAGGACCAGGGCATTGTTTTCCTTTTCCGCGAAGAGGTAGCGCGCGCCCGCCTGCCTTGCGACTTCCTGGCCGATCACAAGGCCGCCCATCGCCGGTGCGATCACGGTTGAGAAGGCCAGGCCCTGCCGGCGAACCGCCGCAAGCAGAAGCTCCGCCAGGCGGGTGACTGCGCCGAGATCCTGGCAAACCTGGGCGCACTGGAAGTAGTGCCCGCTGTGCAGGCCGGAGCGGAGAACGAAGTGGCCCCGCAGGAGGGCCCGCGTCCGCGTGAAGATATCGAGAACCTCGGCTTCGGAGTCCGGCATGGCCGCATCGAAGGGGTTAACCGGGGGCCCGGAAAGCCGAAAATGATTCACTTTGGGCGCGACGTGGGGATTAAGTCCGGGCAGGATGGTGACGATTTAGTCATGGCCGCGTCTTTTCCGGATGCGGCGCCCCTCCCAAAAACCACCCCCTAGGTCCCCGTTCCATGTTTGCAAGCGCCCCAGGCGCGGGTTCAGTGCTGGCCACCGTGCTCGGCGCGGCGGCGGGAGCATTGCTGGGGGGAATCACGGTGTTCGGATGGTCCAGGCTCCGCGCGGGGAGGATCCATGGGTTCCCCGGCTCGAAGGAGAGCCGCGAGCAGCTCTCCCGGGTCTTTGCCGATGCGAACATCATGCTTTGGTGGGCCCGCGTCCGGGGAACGGGGAACGGCAGGGAGTGGACGTTCGAGATTCCCGAGGCGTCCTGGTCCAGCCCCGTCTCCCGCCTGGGAGGCGCCCGGGGGCAGGGGAAGCTTTGGGAGTCGGCCCTTCTTCCCGACCAGCCGCGTATGGCGGTCACGACCTATGAGGCTCTCGACAAGGGGGCGCCGGCGTACCGGCAGGAGTTCCGGATTCTGGGGGAGGGCAGGGAGCACTGGGTGAGGGAAAGCGTCAAGGTTGAGCGGCTCGGCGCGGATTCCTGGAGGTTGTTCGGGATCGTGGCCGACATCACCTCGGAAAAGGAGGCTGACGAGGCGCTGAAGCAAAGCCAGGAGCAGATGAGGGCGATCCTGGAGCGGGCGGACTGCATGGTGTGGCAGGCCCGAGTCCTTGAGATGGAGGGCGGCTTCGACTGGCATTTCAACGTTCCGAACTCGGGGCTCCAGCGAAAGATCTTCGGGGGCCGACAGGCCTTCCTCTTCGAGGGCCGGAGCGGGCCCGAAGGAAAAAAGCTCTTCGGGGGCTACTCCGTCCCTGAGCAGGCCGAGACCGACGAACGGTTCAAGGCCGCGCTGCGGAGCGGCCTGTCGGGCTACGAGCAGGAGTTTCACCTGGTTTCCCCGGAAAAGACATTTCTGGTCCAGGAGAGGGTGTCGATCACCGCGGCGGGTCCCGGCGCATGGAACATCGTGGGCCTGGTCGTCGACATCACCTCGCAGCGCGAGGCCGAGGAGGCCCGCAAGGCGAGCCAGGCGCAGCTGCACGAGCTCCTCGACAAGACCGACTGCATCCTCTGGCAGGCGCGCGCGACCCGGTGTGCGGACGGCAACGTGGAGTGGACGTTCCTGGACATTCCCCCTTCGCGCCTGTACCGGAAGATCTTCGGCAAGGAGCCCGCCGGCAACGGCAACCGTCTCTGGGACTCCGTCCACCAGCCGGACATGGACCAGATGGCCCGGCGCGGCGCAGGGGCCCTCTTCGGAGGGGCCCCAGGGTACGAGCAGGAGTTCCGTTCGATCTCAAACGGCAAGGAACTCTGGCTGCGCGAGCAGGCCTCGATCGTGCCCACGGGACCGGACGCGTGGAATGTCTTCGGCATCGCCACCGACGTGACCGCGCGCCGCATGGCCGAGATGGCGCTTGCGACCGAGAAGGAGAGGCTGGCCGTCACGCTCCGCGCCATGGACGAGGGGGTGATCACCGTCGACACCCACGGCGTGGTCCAGTTCATGAATCTCACCGCGGAAAGGCTGACGGACAGCAGGCAGGGCGCCGGTGTAGGCCGCCGTGTCGAGGGCGTCCTGGCTGTAGTCACTGTTCCGCTTGCCGGCGATCCCAAGCCGGAACTTCCCATCGAGATCGCGCTTCGGGACGGCCTCGCGGTCGACCTTCCCCAGGGCATGGAGATCCGCGGCGGAAACGGCCGCCAGCACCTGATCGAGGGGTGCTGCGCGCCGGTCCGCAACGAGAGGAGCGAGATCATTGGGGCCGTCCTGGTGTTCCGCGATGTCACCGAGCGCCAGCGCCTGCGGGCCGACATCGAGCGCGCCTCGAAGCTGGAGTCCATCGGCCTTCTCGCCGGCGGGATCGCGCACGACTTCAACAACCTGCTGACCGCGATCATGGGTAACCTGACCCTTGCCACGCTGGACCTTGAGAAGGGACGGGCGGTGAAGGAGTACCTTGAGGGGGCCCAGGGAGCGTCCCTGCGGGCGCGCGACCTCACCCAGCAGATGCTGACCTTCGCCAAGGGCGGGGACCCCGTGCGGTCCGCGGTCCAGCTGTCGGGCATCGTGGAGGAGGTAGCCCGGTTCGCGATCCGCGGGTCCAAGGCCCGCTGCGATTTCGAACTTCAGGAGGGATTGTGGCCGGCGAATGCCGACAAGGGCCAGATCGGCCAGATCATCCAGAACCTGGTCATCAACGCCGCCCAGGCCATGCCGGAGGGTGGGGTCATCCGGATCAGCGCCGGAAACGAGCCTGTACCGGCCGGGAGGCTGCCGGGCCTTTCCCCGGGCGACTATGTGCACATTTCGGTTGAGGACACCGGTGTCGGCATCTCGCCCGAGCACCTTTCAAGCATATTTGACCCGTACTTCACGACCAAGAAGCAGGGCAACGGGCTGGGCCTTGCAACCGTCTATTCGATCGTGAAGAAGCACAAGGGCCACGTGACCGTGAAGTCCGTCATCGGGAAGGGCTCGACCTTCCATGTCTGGCTTCCGGCGCTGAAGGAGCCGGTTGCCGGCCAGAGGAACGGCGCGGCGGAGCCGTCGAGGTTGTTCTCAGGCAGAATCCTGGTGATGGACGACGAGGATGCCATCCGGACGATGGCTGCGAGGCTCTTTCAGCGAATCGGGTTCGAGGTCGACGTCGCCTCCGACGGGGCCGAGGCGATTGAGAAATTCCGGAACGCCCATGCCAGCGGCCGAGGCTTCGGGGCGGTCGTGATGGACCTCACGGTTCCGGGCGGCATGGGCGGCTGCGAGGCGCTTGAAGGTATGCTCAAGATTTCTCCCGAGGTGAGGGCGATCGTCTCCAGCGGCTATTCCGGGGATGCCGTGATGGCCAACTACCGCGACTACGGCTTCCGCGGCATGGTGGCCAAGCCCTACGCCCTTGAGGACGTCACCCGGGTGCTCAGGGAGGTCCTCTCTCCCCCCTCCGACCATGCAGCCTGAATCCAGCAAGGATCTTGCCTCCGTCCTCGCCCGGGTGAGCCCCGCCCAGCTCCGCAGGGTGCTGTCGCGAACCAATCTGCTGCTTTGGTGGGCGGACGTGCGGCGCAAGGACCAGGACTACACCTGGAAATTCGAGGTATCCACCGCCTCGCGGGACAATTCACTGACGTTGCTCGCCTCCGCGCTCGCGACGGGAACCGGCCTCTGGACGATCGAGTCCGCGCCCGACATCGTCGAGATGAGGGCGCGGTCGAGGGCGGCGCTGGCCAACGGCGAATCGGGCTATGAGCAGCAGTTTCGGATCGTAAGCGCGGGAACCGTCCACTGGCTGCGCGAAAGCGTTGCGATCGAGCCGGCCGGGAAGGACCGGTGGAGCGTGTTCGGCTCCGTGACCGACATCACGAGCCAGATGGAGGCCGATGCGGCGCTGCGCAAGAGCGAGGGGCACCTGCACAGGATACTCGGGCGGCCGGACTGCATGCTCTGGGAGGCGCGTGTCACAGGAAAGGGAGACGCCCTGGAGTGGCACTTCGAGGTGCCGGACTCGGGGCTGCAGCGGCGGATCTTCGGGAACAAGGGCGCGTTCGAACTCAAGGACACCAGCGGGCCGAATGCGAAGTACCTCTTCAGCGGCACCGTTCCCGAGCGCGCCGAGATGGACGAGCGCCTGGACAAGGCCCTCCGTGACGGCCTGCCCGGCTACGAGCAGGAATTTCACGTGGTCACGCCGTCCAAGACGTTCCTGCTGCAGGAGCGTGTGACCATCTCGAGCACCCGCAAAGGCGAATGGAACATCGTGGGCCTCGTGGTGGACGCGACGGATCGCTACGAGGCGGAGGAGGCGCGCCGGGCGAGCCAGCGGCAGCTCGAGAGCATCATCAACAGCGTCGACTGCGTCCTGTGGCAGGCGGAGGTGATCGAAAACAAGGCCGGGACGCTGGACTGGTTTTTTCCGCGCATTCCCCCGACCCGGCTTTACCAGAGGATATTTGGCGAGTACCCGTCGGAGGACAAGCATGTCCTCTGGCATCCCGACGATGTGCCGGACCAGGAGGAGCTTGACCGGCGCAGCACGGAGGCGATTCGCACGGGGGCCCCGGGATACGTCCAGGAATTCAAGATCCAGCGCGGTGGAAAGCTGATCTGGGTCCGGGAAGAGGTCGCGATCACGGCCGTGAAGCCGGGCACCTGGAGGATGGTGGGGATCGTCACCGACGTCACGGCGCGGCGGGAGGCCGAGGAGGCCCACCTGCAGACCCAGGCCCAACTGGAGGAGATCCTGGACAAGGCGGACTGCATCCTCTGGCAGGCCAGGGTGACCGCACTGGACGATCCTCCGGTCAATGAGTGGCTGTTCTTCCGCGTTCCCAAGTCGAGGCTGTACCGCAGGATGTTCAACCAGGACCCGTCCGAAAACAAGGGGGAGCTGTGGGCCCACGCCGAGCGGATGGACAGCCCGGAGATGGACCGCAGGGCCGAGCACGCCCTCCGCAGCGGGGCCCCGGGCTATGAGCACGAATTTCGAATGCGGGTCGGGGACAAGGTCTACTGGATCCACGAGCAGACCTCGATCACTCCGGTCGCGCCCGGCGTCTGGACGGTGGTTGGCGTGGCGGTCGACAACAGCGCGCGCCGCGCCGTGGAGGCAGCCCTCGCGGCCGAGAAGGAGCGCCTCGCAGTCACCCTTTCGGCGATGGACGAGGGCGTCATAACGATCGACCTGTTCGGGATGGTCCAATTCATGAACCCGGTTGCCGAGCGGCTCACGTCCTGCCTTCCCGGTGCGGGCGTCGGGCGTCCGATGCAGGAGGTGTTTTTCCTGGGCGACGTCGTGCCCGGCGGCAAACGGGTCGCCTGGCCGATCGAGCAGGTCCTTGGCGACGGGAAGACCGTCGACCTCCCGCAGCAGGCGGTCCTCTACAGCGGCCAGGGTCAGGTCATTCCCATCGAGGGTTGCTGCGCCCCGGTGCGCAACGACCGGGGAGGGATCACGGGAGCCGTCCTTGTGTTCCGCGACGTGACCATGAGGCAGCGGCTGGAAGGAGAGCTCCTTCGCGCCTCCAAGCTCGAGTCGGTGGGGGTCCTTGCAGGCGGCATCGCCCACGATTTCAACAACCTGCTGACCGCCATCATGGGGAACCTTGCCCTCGCCGCGGTCGACTCGGCGCAAAACCTGCCCATCCAGGAATACCTGGACGGCGCACAGGCGGCGTCGCTGCGGGCACGCGACCTCACCCAGCAACTCCTGACCTTTGCAAAAGGCGGCGATCCCGTGCGGTCGGCCGTTCAGCTGTCCGCTGTTGTCGTGGAGGTGGCCGAGTTCGCCTCCCGGGGGTCGAAGGTGAAATGCGAATTCGACCTGGACGAAGAACTCTGGCCGGCAGACGCCGACAAGGGACAGGTGGCGCAAATCGTGCAGAACCTGGTCCTGAACGCAGCGCAGGCCATGGAGGGGGGAGGCTTCATACGCGTGGCGGCCCGCAACGAGAAGGTCGGGCCTGACTCGGGCCTCCCGCTCGAGCGGGGCAACTACGTCCATATCTCCGTCGAGGACAGCGGGATGGGAATCCAGCCGCAGGACCTGCCCAAGATCTTCGAGCCGTACTTCACAACCAAGAAACAGGGGACTGGTCTCGGGCTCGCAACGGTCTACTCCATTGTGCGGAAGCACCGGGGGCACATTGCCGTGGAGTCGGAAGTGGGCAGGGGGACGACCTTCCGATTCTGGCTTCCTGCGATACCCGGCAAGTCCCGTGGCGGCGAAATGCCGGAGGGGCCGCCCAAGGCGGCCTGGAAGGGGCGCGTGCTGGTCATGGACGACGAACCATCGATCCGCGTCGCGGCATCAAGGATGCTGGAGCGTTTCGGCTTCGAACCGGAGACGTCCTGCGACGGAAAGGAGGCGGTCGAAAAATTTCGCTCGGCCCACACGGAGGGGACGCCCTTTTCCCTCGTGATCATGGACCTGACCGTGCCGGGCGGCATGGGAGGCGTCGAGGCGCTCGCGGAAATGCAGAAGATCGATCCCGCCGTCAGGGCCATCGTCTCCAGCGGCTACTCAAGCGACGCCGTCATGGGCAATTACGAACGGCACGGCTTCAGGGGCGTCCTGACCAAGCCCTACGGCATCGACGATTTCGGCCGCATCCTGGGCGAGGTGATGGCCTCGGAGGCCACGTTGGACGCGTAAGAAACGGGTTGGGAGGGCAAATTGCAGGCGCTGGGGTTTGCCCGGACGGGCGGGCCGCCCGTCCCTACCTTGAAAATTGGTCGGGGCGGCGAGATTCGAACTCGCGACCTCTACGTCCCGAACGTAGCGCTCTACCAGGCTAAGCTACGCCCCGACTAAACGAAAGAATCGCCACAAAGCGGCCGGGAGCCCGATTCTGCAAGCTAAAAGGCTTCGACCACCCCCGAATCGATCAATCAGTGGGAGGGGGAGGGGGCAGCTTCGTAAGGAAGCTCCTGTCGGCCCGTTCGGCGATCGCGTCGATCATGCGCTCGCTCTGCAGGTCGGCATTGCCCTTTTGGACCAAGGCGAGCTCGGTCTGCTTCTCGATGTCGAAGTTCGACTGGTTGGCGTCCTCCTTGGCCTTCTGGAGCGCGTCGAGCTTGAACTGCAGCTGCGCAATCTTGTCCGTGAGCTCGGCAACCTGGGCGTTCGCCTTGTCGGTCTCGTCCCGCAGCTTGGCCATGGTGTCGTTGTACTTGGCGGCCTTAAGGGCATCCTTCTTGGCGGCGTCGGCTGCCCGGTCCGCCGCGCGCTTTGCCGCATCCAGGCGCGCCTTCTCCTCAATATCGTGCCTGGCGGCGGCGTCGGCGGCCTTCTGGGAGGCCACCAGCTCCGCCTTGGCCTTCTCGCGGGCCTCAACCTCGGCGGACTTGATCGAGTAGTAAAAAAGGAACAGGCCCAGGAGGGCCACCGGGCAGAGAACGTAGATCCATTTTCTCATGATAGGAGTGTGGGGTGTCGTGCGTTGCTGTGGCTATTTCTTATCGGCGGCCGCCTTGGCGGCGGCCTGCGCTGCGGCTTCCGCGGCAGCGTCGGCCGCCGCGATCCTCCCGAGGACCCCCGTCAGCCGCTTGGCGTTGGACTCGGACTGTGCGACTCCGCCCGCGATCGCGGTCTGTTCCGCCTGCAACGCGGCCTTCTCAAGGTTGAACTTATCGAGATCATCCTGGGCCTCCTGGATTTCGCGCTCGAGGGACCGGGTCTTCTCCTCGAGCCTTCTCACTTCGGACTTTGCGTGGTTGCTGGCCGCCTCGGCGGCCTCCTTGTCGTCCTCCTGCTTTTGCTCAAGCTTGGCCTTCGCCTCACGCTCGGCCTTGCGCTTGATCTGCTGGGCAAATGCGTCGTCAACGGCCTTCTGGCGTAGCTGGGCCTCGCTCGCTCGCTCGGCGTCGCGGATCTTCTGCTCCTCGGCGACCTTTTGCGCCTCCCTCTCGTCGTAGTTCTGCGTGAAGTTCCAGTAGTAGGCGCCGAATACGGCCATGCCCAACAACGGAATGATGAAATATACGTAGGTTCTCTTCATGGCTGGAAGGTTTTCGGGGTGTTACTGGTTAATCTGTTCGGGAGGGGCATCCGGAGACGCATCCGGATTCTCGGCGGCCTTTGCGGCCTTGGCCTTCGCCTCGTCCTCAACCTGTTTCTGGCTAATGGCGTCCTGGATGGCGGACCTGAGGCGCGGCAGGTCCTTGTTGCCGTTGGACTCCGGGTACGTGGCCGCCTTTTGGACGGCCGCCATGGCCTCGTCGAGTTTCTTCAGCTGGAACGCGTTGTAGGCCAGGAAAAGGTATACGCCATAGGGCCTGTCGAGTTTGGGCTTCGCGACGGCGATCTTCGAGTATTCGTAGGCGTTCTGCGTGTCGTCGAGCTGCGAGTACAGCTGGCTTATCTTGAAGTCGAAGTCCCCGTTTTCCGGGAAAGCGGCCTCCGCGCGCTTGAGGGCGCCAAGGGATGCCGTGTTGTTGCCGACCAATTGGTAGCAGTAGGCGAGGCGGCCCCAGTTGTCCACGGTCGACTGGATCCCGCCTCTGGAAAGGCCGGCGTCGAGGAGC
Organism: uncultured Opitutaceae bacterium; assembly: GCA_964527955.1. GTDB lineage: Bacteria > Verrucomicrobiota > Verrucomicrobiia > Opitutales > Opitutaceae > Palsa-1447. Next base: position 14,879 of record CAZGOX010000021.1, read on the forward strand.
TCGGTGAATCGTCCGGTCTGGCCGGCCTCATAGTACATGCTCGCAAGGTTGTAGTTGTGGGTCGGGTCGCGGAGCAGCCCCAGCGCCTGCGCGCGTTCCATGGCGTTGATCGCCCTGGCAAAATACTTCCTGGCCACGTACGTGTCCTTCTCGTTGGAATTTGCCAGGTTGATGTACGTCCCGGCAAGGGCGTCCCAGTATCCCCGGTTTGTGGGTGCGACCGTCACGATGTACTCGAGAGTCTGGGCCAAGCCCGGGAGGTCGCTGCGCAGTTGCTGCGAAGCGAGGAGAATCTCGTAGAATCCGATCTTCGGATGGATGCTCATCAGCAGCCCCTTGTGGACGGCCTTGAGGGCATCATCGAGCACTGCGGCGTCGATCTTGGCGGGGTCCGCCGCGGCCTTGTTGTACAGCACCTCGGCCAGGCCCAGCTCGGCATCCTCAGTCGGCTTCGGCGATTGCGACAGCCACCGCTTCATGTACCCGATGGACTTGTCGAGGTCGGCCTTTTGGAGGTCGGGGTCCTTGACCGTGCCGCTGAGCTGGTAGTAGACCCGCCCGAGGCCGTCGACGATGTCCAGCGTGTTGCGGGGGCTGAAGTACTTGTGCTCGTCCGAGAGGGAGAGCGCCCGCTCCCAGGGATCCACCACTTCATTGAGGTTGTCCATCTGAAGGTAGATCCGGGCCTTGATGTCCAGGATCACCACGGTGTCGTAGCTTGTCGCGTCCAGTCCGGGCAGGATGCCGTTGAGCAGGGCCAGCGCGCCGCTCCAGTTCTTGGCGTCAAGCAGGGGCTGCAGCTTCTGAAGGGAGTCGCTGGTCTCGTCGGTGAGGCTCGGGGGTTCGGGGGCCTCGTCGGCGCGGACCGTTCCCGGCGTCGCCAGGGCGAGGGCCGCGGCCGCGGCGAGGAGGCCGGCCAGCGACCTCCAAGACACGAACCCGGGGAAGGACTGGATTCTGGTGCGCATCAGTCGCCTGCGGGGTTGCTGAATTCGATGGGGATTTCCATGCGGAAGATGACGGCGTGGCCCGCCTTGCGGCCGGGCCGGAATTTCCACTTGCGCACCGCCGTGACGGCGGCCGACTCAAACTCCCTGCGCGTGGAGGTCTTCGCGTAGGCGTTCTGGACGTCTCCGTTCTGGTCCACGATGAACTCAACGAGCACCGTGCCGGTGACGCGTTGTGCGTTCATGTCGGCGGGGTAGATCGGGGAGGGACGGAAGCGATACTCGGGCTGCTCATCGAGGTCCGCAATGTTGAAGACCTTCATCCCCTGGAAATTGCCGTTGTTCTTCGGAATGGTGATCTGGCCCTTTTGCAATTCGACGTTCTGGGGCGGGGGCGGCTCCAGCTGCTGGACAAATGAGTTGTCGGTGATGATCTGGGGAACGTCCTGCTGCTGGGGCGGAGGAGGGGGAAGGTCCGGAGGCGGCTCGTCCTGATCGACAGGGTCGGGAGGATCGGGCTCAAGGGGAGGCATCTTGATTTCGATGACCTTTTCCGCCTGCTTGACCCTGACCTTGGCCGGACCGGCATGGAAGATGTCGCCCGCCCAAAAGATTCCGACATGGAACGCCAGGGCGGCAAACAGGCCTATGAAGAGATCGCGACGCATGTTGGGACTGGTTACGGTGGCTTGGGTCTTGGCTAACGACCTGTTGGCCGGACGCGGGTTTCCACGGAGACCTGGGTGATACCGGCCTTGCGGACTTCGTCGAGCGCCAGGACGACCGGCCCGAACTTGGCCCTGTCATCGCCGGCAATCAGGACTCGGGGATTGGCGATCCGGCTCTTGTAGTCGTCAAGCTTCGGGCCGAGCTCGTCGATTCCGATCGGCTCCTTGTTCCAATAGCAGGTCCCCTGGTCGGAGAGCTGCAGGGTGACCATGGTGTCGTCCGGAGGCGCCGGAATCGGGACCGCCACAGGCAGCTGAACGGGGATCGACTTGATCTGCTTCAGCGAGAGCGTAAACAGGACGAAGGTGGCGAGCAGGAAGAAGATGACGTCGATCAGCGGGATGATCTCAATGCGCGCCTTCTTCTTGCCTTCGTCGAATCTTGAGCTGCTTCCGCCTGCCATGGGTGTCGGGGGTTGGTGGTTGGATGCGCCAAGCGGGTGTCAGCGCTTGGCCGGCTTCACTTCGGTTTCGATCAACACCTTCTGGATCCCCGCCTTGCGGGCCTCGTCGAGGACGTACACCGCCTGGGAGAACATCGCGTCCGCATCGCCGTTGATCAGGATATGTGCGGTGGGTTCCGGATGCTTGATGTGAAAGGTCGTCAGGTCCTTCAGAAACACGTCGAGAGTGACCGGGTCCTTGTCCCATGCCATGGTCCCGTCCTGGGTGATCGTCACGGTCGCGGTTCCGCTGGGGTCCCGCGCCTCGCCCGTCTCGCTGCTCGGAAGTGTCACCGGCAGCCCGTTCGACTTGTTCAGCGACAGCGTGAACAGCACAAACGTGGCGAGCAGGAAGAAGATCACGTCGATCAACGGGATGATCTCGATGCGGGCTTTCTTCTTCCCGCCGCTTCCTCGTGAGCTTCCTCCTCCGGCCATGGTGGATCAGGGGTTGGGGTGAACTCAGCGGGCCTCGGACTTGGCGATCAGGATCTCGAGCGCGTGCGAGGCGTCGCTCACCTCCTGCTTGGCGTGCTCCGTGCGGGCGTTCAGGTAGTTGTACGGCACGAGGGCGGTGACCGCGATCGCAAGGCCGCAGCAGGTGGCGATGAGGGCCTCGGCCACGCCGCCGGTGATCTTGGCGGAGCTGTCGGCCAGGCTGGTGCCCGTGCCGAGCGCGCCGAACGTGCGCATCATGCCCGTCACCGTGCCCAGCAGACCCAGGAGGGGGGCGGCCGTGATCGCCGTGTCCAGGACGGTCATGCCCTGCTGGTACCGGGAGAGCTCCTGGCTGGAGGCGCGCGCAAATGCGTTGGAAAGGGAGTGGACCCGGTTCGAAAGGCTGTACACGAGGATGCGGGCCAGGAAGTCCTTGCTCTTCTTGCCGAGGCCGAGGGCGGTGTCGACATCACCCTTCTCTACGCTCTCCAGCATCCGGCCGACGACCTCGGGGTCGCGGTGGCTGTTCTCACGCACGATGAACAGAAGGCGCTCGACGATCACGGTGAGCGTGATGAAGGACAGGATGATGATCGGCCACATCAAGGGACCGCCTTTCTTGAAGAGCTCCATCGGCGTTGCGTCGCCAAGGAGGAAACCGAGGGGGAGGTTCGTCATGGTCATAAGAGGATCGGGAGTTGATGGATCTTGATGGGACGGGAGGTGTTTTCTTCGGAGCTAAAGTGACGCCGCGGGGCGCAAAGCGCAAACGCCGACCGTTTTTCCCATCGACCCCGGCACCCCGCTGCCATTGGAAGCGTGCCCGAGGGGCGGCTTTTCAGTGGCGGGAATGGGGTGGTGGGCGGCAGGCATGAATCCTGGGGGTAGGGAGAGGTAAACGGGCCGCGAACCTCTCTCGATCAGCGTTCTGCTGTCAATCCAGTTTCTTTGAAACGTTGCACAAATTTAATTTGAATCGGCATGTGATTTTGAAGGCTAACACCGCAGGAAGCCCGGCTCCCGCGGAAGTTCGTTCACGGCCGTGCCGACGATCCAAGGAATGACAAGAGAAAGACAAGATATGCGCGGGAGAAAAATGGGCCGAGGGCTCCGGGCACGGCCCCTTCGACTCGGTCTTTCGACCTCGCTCAGGGTCTTCGACTCGGCGACCGAGTCGAAGAGCTGCCCGGCTAGGACTCGAACCTAGACAAGCAGAGTCAGAATCTGCTGTGCTACCATTACACCACCAGGCAGTGG
>CAZGOX010000022.1:0-18602 GCA_964527955.1 uncultured Opitutaceae bacterium
ACCTCGGGGCCGTCGCCCTCCAGAATTCCCGCCTGTATTCGCGGGTGTTCCAGAGCGAGGAATCCCTCCGCAAGAACGAGCGGCTCACGACCCTTGGCCTGCTCGCGGCCGAGATCGCCCACGAGATCCGGAATCCCCTGACGGTGCTCAAGCTCCTGCAAGGGGGCCTGGGGCTGGACTTCGCAGAGGACGACCCCCGGCACACAGACATGCGCGTGATAGGAGAAAAGCTCGACCAGCTCGAGGCCATCGTCACCCGCGTCCTCAGCTTTGCGAAGGCTCCCTCGAGCCTGCATACCCGCTGCTCGCTGGCCGAGATCGTGGAGGACACGCTCGTGCTCATGCGGCTGAAGCTCGCCCAGGGAAAGATCCAGGTCCGCCTCGACCCGTCCCCGCGTCCGTTGGTCGTGGATGCCCACAAGGGGCAGCTCCAGCAGGTTCTGCTCAACCTCCTGATCAACTCGATGCAGGCCATGCCTCACGGCGGCGAAATCACGCTTTCCCTCCGGGCGGAGGCGGGTGACCAGAGCGGGATCGGGGTGCTCGAGGTCGCCGACACGGGGCCCGGGATACCGGCCGGGCTCGGGGACAGAATCTTCGATTCCTTCCTTTCCGGCCGGGCCGAGGGCACGGGTCTCGGCCTCGCCATAGCCAAGCGGATCATGCTCAGCCACCATGGCGACATCGTGCTGGTTTCCACGGGACCGCACGGGACGACCTTTCGCGTCACGGTGCCCCTGGCGCGCAACTGAGCCGCATGCCCATGTTCTCGAAAAGGACCGTGTGGGTCGTGATCGCCGTCCTCCTCGCCGAGGCCGTCGCGATCGTGGCCCTGCAGTCAAGGATACCCAGGGCGATGCGGGCCCTGACGGCCCTCGCGAACCTCGCGGCGGCCGCCGCCCTCTGGCTGTTTCTCCGGCAGAGGGAACGCAGCTGACCCCGGGTCAATCCTCCAACTCGACGTTCCAATAGGCCAGGTCGAGGAAGTCCTTCCACATCTCGCGGTGCTGGTTTCCGAGGACCAGGGAGATGACCGGCCTCCACTTGGGGCGGGCCGGCTTTCTCACAAGGCGCAGGCCCGCCTCGTGCGGCAGGCGGCTCGACTTGCGGGTGTTGCAGCGGATGCACGAACAGACGATGTTTTCCCAGGTCGTGCGGCCTCCATAGTGGCGCGGGATCACATGGTCCAGGTTCAGCTGCTCCCGCGGCAGGGAGCGACCACAGTACTGGCACGTGTTCTTGTCCCGCTCGAAGACGTTGTTGCGGGTGAGCTTCAGCTCCTTGCACGGGAGCTTGTCGAAGAACGTGAGGAGGATCACCCGCGGCAGGCGGATCGTGCGGCTCGGCGTGTGGACGGACTCGATCGCGGCCAGGGGCGGGTTGCTGCTGGAGAAGTCGAGCCAGTCGAGCATGGAGAACGTCCTGAAGTCGTCGTCGTGGTGGTGGACAACCTGCGCGTGGCCCCGGGCAAGCAGCCCGAAGGCCCGGCGCGCGCCGATGACGTTCACCGCCTGCCATAGGCGGTTCAGGACGAGCACGGGCTGGTCGAGGGCGGCCTCCATACAGGCCGACGGAATAACGGCACGAAACCAGCTATGTCAAGCGGCGCACTTTCGCTCTTGCCCGCCGTCGCACCCCCAGCATCTTCAGCCCGTTCTTTGCCGCGTCACGGCCCGGTGACAACCGGGCCCGGCCCCTTCCAAGGCCGCAGCCGCGACGCGAGGCCCGCAGGACAGGCGGCGCCGTCCCCTCCTTCAACATGCAGCCCAAGACCCCCACAAGGTCCTTCAAATCCATTCTCTTCGGCCGGTCCCGTTCCATTACGGACGGCGACCTCTTTCACAAGGTATCGCTCATAGCGGTCTTCGCCTGGGTCGGGCTGGGCGCTGACGGGCTCTCCTCCTCCTGCTACGGCCCCGAGGAGACATTCCGTGCCCTGGGGGAGAACACGCACCTGAGCCTGTTTGTGGCGCTCGCCTCGGTCATCACGATCGTGGCGATCTGCGCCAGCTACTCCCAGATCATCTCGCTTTTCCCCTCCGGCGGCGGCGGATACCTGGTTGCCAGCAAGCTCCTCTCCCCCGGGTGGGGCGTGATCTCGGGCTGCGCCCTGCTGATCGACTACGTGCTCACCGTCACCATATCGGTGGCCAGCGGCGCCGACGCCTTGTTCAGCATCCTGCCTCCCGGGGTCCAGTCGCTGAAGCTGCCCTTCGACTTCGCGTGCCTGATCGGCCTCACCTTCCTGAACCTCAGGGGCGTGAAGGAGTCGGTCCTCGTATGGGTGCCCATCTTCTTCGTTTTCGTGGGCACGCACGCCTTTGCCATCATCTACGCCCTGGTCACCCATGCATCGGGACTCGTGGGCGTCGCGACGGCGACAGGCCAGGAGGTGCACTCCGTCAGTTCCCAGCTCGGGTACTTCGCCCTGCTGGCCCTCCTGCTGCGTGCCTACAGCATGGGTGCCGGCACGTACACGGGCATCGAGGCCGTCAGCAACGGCCTGCCGATCCTCCGCGAACCCCGCGTTCGGACCGGGCGGCGCACAATGATGTACATGGGCATTTCGTTGGCGCTCACGGTCGCCGGGCTCCTGGTCGCCTACCTCCTGTACAGCGTGGTTCCGGTCGACGACAAGACGCTCAACGCCGTCCTGTTCGACAAGATGAGCGCCCACTGGCCGCGGTGGCTCGGGACCCCCTTCGTCCTGACGACGCTCTTCTCCGAGGCGGCCCTGTTGATCATCGCCGCACAGACGGGCTTCCTCGACGGGCCCCGGGTGCTCGCGAACATGGCGATCGACCACTGGTTCCCCACCCGCTTTGCCAACTTGAGCGACCGGTTCGTGACCGAGAACGGCGTCGTGATGATGGGTCTCCTGGCAATCGCGATGATGCTCTTCACCATGGGTTCGGTGGACACCCTGGTGGTCCTCTACTCCATCACGGTCTTCATCACCTTCTCCCTCTCCCAACTCGGCATGGTGATCCACTGGTGGCAGGAGCGGAAGGCCGAGCAGGGCTGGCGGCACAAGCTCGCGATCAACGGATTCGGCCTGGCCCTCACGTTCTCGATCCTGGTTTCGCTGACGATCGTCAAGTTCGGCCAGGGCGGCTGGGTGACCCTGCTGGCCATGCTCCTGCTGGTGCTGGCAGCCTTCGCCGTGAAGCGCCACTACAAGGGTGTCGGGGCCCAGCTGGGCCGGCTTGAGCTCATCGTGGAGGCCGCCAACCACGACGTCGCGACCCGGCCTTGCACGGGAGGCGCGCCCGATCCCAAGGCCCGCACGGCGGTCGTCCTCGTGAACGGCTACAACGGCCTCGGCCTGCACACGGTGCTGCATATCCCGGTGATGTTCGGCAACACGTTCCAGAACCTCCTCTTCATCGAGGTCGGCGCAGTGGACGCCGGCAACTTCAAGGGCGCGGGTGAAATCGACTCCCTCCGGGCTCACACCGAGGAGCAGGCGTCCCGCTACGTGGCATGGGCGCGCTCGCGCGGCTACGGGTCGAAGGCGTACACGAAGGTCGGGAACGACGTCATGGGAGAGGTCATGAACCTCGCCGAACAGGCGTCGGAGGAGTTCCCCAACCGAGTCTTCTTCGCGGGGCAGTTGCTGTTCACGAACGAGACCTACCTCACGCGCTTCCTTCACAACCACACTGCGCTCATTTTGCAGCGACGTTTCTACCTGGCCAATTTGCCGTTCGTCGTCCTGCCCATCCGGGTGGAGTGAGGGAGTGGGTTGCTGGGCGGATCGAGGTAGGGACGGGCGGCCCGCCCGTCCGGGCACACTTGCCGGCCCATACGCAGCCCCTCGGCCCGTCTTGAATGAACTCAATTCGTCCTGGGTTTTGGAAGGGCCGAGGGTATTCCCGGCCGGGCAGGGACGCCCGGCCCTACCTTTAGAAGGCAGTCCAGCGCCCCTTCCTAGGACTCTTCGTTGTTGTCGAACGCGTCCGGTTGCGCCGTCAAAGGTCCGCCAGTCCCGGGCGAACAACCTCCTGCCCAAGGAACCCGACTCCATCCCCTTTTCGCCCGCACCGAGCCTGGGGACGTTAGCTGCGCGGGATTGCGAAGGCCGGAGGACTTCGTCCAGACCAACAGCTGCGAACGGCTCGAAAGTTTGTCCGGACGCCCGAGCCGGGCGTCCCTACCCCCAAACGCCCGGCCCTACCTTACCTGGAGGGTGTCGCCCTCGAAGGTGAGGCCGAGGTCAGGGACGACGACGGCCTTGCGGCTGCCGTCCTTGGTGACGCGGCCGGCGAGCCACGCGTCGTAGCCCGCCGCGCGGGCCGCCTTCAGCGTCGAGTCGGCCAGGCCGGGCGCGACGAAGGCCGCGAACCCGACTCCCATGTTGAAGGTGGCGTAGGCCTCACGCCGGGAGATGGGACCGGCCTCCATCAGGAAGCGGAAGACCGGGGGCGGCGGCCGGACGCAGTCAATCTCGTAGACGAACGGCTCCTCCAGCCTCATGAGCTTGCGCCAGCCGTGGCCCGTGACGTGCGCCAGGTAGTTCAGCTTCAGGCCCCGCCGCTGGCACTCGCGGACAAACGCCACATAGATCGTCGACGGGGCCAGCAGCGCCTCGCCGTAGGTGATGCCGTCCGGAAGCCTCGTCTCGTAACCCTTGGGCAGGCCCTCCGCGATCTTGCGGCAGAGCGTGAGCCCGTTCGTCTGGACGCCCGAGGACGCCAGGAAAAGGATCGCGTCGTCCTCGTGGACGTCGCCCATGACGCGAAGCCCCTTGGGCGCGATCCTGCCGACGGCCGAACCCGCGAGGACGATCGCCCCGGGCTCGACGAGCCCCCGGAGGGCCGGCGTCTCTCCCCCGCCCCAGACGGCCCCCGCCGCCCGGCAGCCCTCGGCAAAACCATCGACCAGGTCCTCGGCGCGCTTCTCGTCGGCGAACCAGTCCGAGTCGCCCACCGCGGCGTGCATGGCCACGGAGACGGGCAGAGCCCCGCAGGTCACAAGGTCGTTGACGATCGTTGCCACGGTGTCGACCCCGATGCCCCAGTAGTGGCTTTTCCCGGTGAGGGCCTGGACCGCGTCCGCAACGAGGTTCTTGGTGCCAAGCCCCTCCTCCACATGCGCCAGGTAGTGGTCGCCCGCCTCGATCAGGTAGGCGCTCTCGCCGCGCACAGAGCCTGGCTCGCGCAGCCCGTGGCCGGCCAGCTGCAGGCTTGTGGACTGTGCCGCCCGCTGGCAGGCCCTCTTGAACGCGTCGAGCCGGTCGTACCGCACCCCCGAGGACTCGTAGGAGAGCGACACGGTCAGTAGCTCCTCCCCTCGTTCTTCTCGTAGTAGTTCACGTAGGCCTGGTTGACCACCCGGTAGCCGCCGGGCGTGGGGTACTTGCCCGTGAAGTACCAGTCGCCCGTGTTGCGCGGCACCGCGGCATGGAGACTCTCGATCGTCTGGAAGACGATCTCGATCGGGCCGTGCCATTCGACCCCCTTGGGCCGGACACGCTCCGCGATCTTGGCTGAAATCTGCTCGGGGGTGAAGGGATCGTAGATCTTGCGCACATGGTTGACCGGGCTGTCGCCGAGGGGCTTTGCTACCTCCTCGCGGCACCGGTCGTAGACCTCGGCCAGGAGCTCGCTCCGCCCGCTCTCCTTCAGAAGCTCGACCGCGGCCTCAAAGGCGATGAACTTCCCGATCTGCGACATGTCGATGCCATAGCAGTCGGGGTACCGGATCTGCGGGGCCGTGGAGACGATGACGATCTTCCGCGGATTCAGGCGGGACAGGATGCGGAGGATCGAACGCTTGAGCGTGGTTCCGCGCACGATCGAGTCGTCGACGCAGACAAGGTTGTCCCCAGGCTTCACGGAGCCGTAGGTGATGTCGTAGATGTGGCTCGCGAGCTGGTTGCGGAGGCTTTCCTGTCCGATGAAGGTTCGCAGCTTGACGTCCTTGCTGACCACCTTCTCCCCGCGCGGCCAATTGCGCAGGATAAGGTCGTCGAGCAGGGCCTCGGTGAGCCGCCCCGCGCGGTTCGCCTCGAGGATGGCGGCCTTCACCTCGTCGCGCCTGCGCTCGCGCAGCGCCGACATCAGCCCGTAGTAGGCCACCTCCGCCGTGTTCGGGATGAAGCTGATCACCGTGCGGGCCCAGTCGTGGTCGATCGCCTTGAGCACCTGGTCCGCAAGGCCGGCGCCGAGGGCCTTGCGCTCCCGGTAGATGTCAAAGTCGTTCCCCCGCGAAAAGTAGATGCGCTCGAACGAGCACGACGCCTGCGGCAGCGGGGCCGTGAACGGCAGCGAGACGACCGATCCCCGCCGCTTGATCACGACCGCATGCCCGGGCGGGACCTCGCGCACGTCGTCGAGGGCAAGGTCGAACACGGTCATCAGCGGGGCGCGCTCGGAGGCGAACGCCACCACCTCGTCGTTCTGGAAGTAGTGGCAGGGCCGGATCCCCGACGGGTCGCGCGCGACGAAGGAATCCCCGTTCCCGATCAGGCCGCACAGGACGTAGCCGCCGTCCCACTTCTGCGAGGCGCGCATCAGCACCCTCGTCAGGTCCAGCTCCTCGCTGATCCGTCGCGAGAGCTCCTCGCCCGCGACGTTCTGCTTGCGGAGGTGCCGGTAGATGTCCTCGTGCTCCTCGTCCAGGAAGAAGCCTATCTTCTCCAGGACCGCCTGCGTGTCCGTTGAGAAGATCGGATGCTGGCCCATCGCGATCAGGCTCTCGTTCAGCTGGTGGGTGTTGGTGAGGTTGAAGTTCCCGCAGAGGGCCAGGTTGCGGGTTGCCCAGGGGCTGCGCCGGAAAAACGGGTGGCAGGAACTCAGGCTGTAGCCCCCGCTTGTGCCGTACCGCAGATGCCCCAGGAGAAGCTCGCCCCCAAAGTCGAAATGGCGCTTCACCGTTTCCGGGAACTCCGGATGGATCAGGCCCTCGGCGACCTTCTCGTCATAGCTCGCAAGCAGGTTCTTGAAGATGCGGTCGAGCGAGTTGGACTTGACGTTGCGCTCGCGGAACATGAACGGCTCGCCCGGGGGAACGTCGAGCTTGACGCAGGCGACCCCGGCGCCGTCCTGGCCGCGGTTGTGCTGCTTCTCCATCAGGAGAAAGAGCTTCGTGAACCCCCAAAGGGGGGAGCCGTACTTCTCCTCGTAGTACGACAGCGGCTTGAGGAGCCGCACCAGGGCGACGCCGCATTCGTGGGTGGGAAGGTCGGACATGGGTCAGGGCGCCGGAAGGCGGCCAAGCGTGAGTCTATGGGGTTTTGACGCCGGGCGGACAGCCTTCATTTTACTCAAGCCCGGGCCTCCTCATCGCGACCTCGATGCTGGTCTCCCAGCCTGCGCGGAGTTCCGGGACCGGCCAGGACGCCTGGAAGCGGGACGTCGACACGGCCAGTGAGCCGGAGCCGTCGGTCCTTCCAATATCGCGGGCCGGTACTCCGGCCTCGGCGGCCGCGGCCAGCACGGCACCGGCGTCCCCGGGCCGCAGGGCGAGAACCGCCCTCCCCTGGCTCTCGCCGAAAAGAAGCGCGTCGATCCTCGGCGCGGCCACGCCCGCAAGGTCAAGCGCAGCCCCGACCGGCCCACCGGGCCCGAACAGCATCTCGGCCACGGCCACGAGCAGGCCCCCTTCGCTCAGGTCGTGGGCCGCCTTGACCCGGCCCGCACGAATCTGGTCCAGGATCAGGGAGTCCAGCCGCTTTTCGCCCGCCAGGTCCACGGCCGGGGCGTCGCCTGTCTTGAGCCCGTGCACGATCCCCAGGAACTGGCTTCCGCCCAGCTCCGACGGCGCGCCGCCGAGCAGAACCAGGCTCAATCCCGGCCCCGGGACAAACTGCCGCGTCACGTGCGCCTCATCCTCGACGAGCCCGACCACCGCGACCGTCGGGGTCGGGTCGATGGAGCCCTCGGGGGACTCGTTGTAGAGGGATACATTGCCCCCCACGACCGGGACGTCGAAGAACCTGCAGGCGTCGGCCAGGCCACGGACGCATTCGCGCAGCTGGAAAAAACTCTCGGGCTTGTACGGGTTCCCGAAATTGAGGTTGTCCGTCATGGCCAGCGGCACGGCGCCGCTGCAGGCCAGGTTGCGCAGGCATTCCGCCATGGCGATGACGGCGCCGCGATACGGGTTGAGCGCGCAGTAACGGCCGTTGCCGTCGTTGCTGATCGCGATGAACTTCTCGGAGTCGCCGAGGCGAAGGCGCACGACTGCGGCGTCGCTTCCGGGCCCGACGACAGTGCCGTGCTGGACCATGTGGTCGTACTGCCGGTAGAGCCAGCGCTTGGAGGCTATCGTCGGATGCGAAAGGAGGCGGGGCAGCGCCCCGAGTGCGCCGGCCCGGTCCACGTCCGGCAGTCCCGCGCCCTCCGGCGTCCAGGCCTGCGTCAGCGCGAGCCCGGCCGGCTCCCGCGCCTCGCGCGTGTAGATCGGCGCCTCATCGGTCAGCGTGCCGGCGGGAATGTCGGCCACCGTCGCGCCGCCCTGCCTCACCACCATCCGGCCCGTATCGGTGACCGAGCCGATGTTCGAGGCGTGCAGGTCCCATTTTGCAAAAATCTCCTCGATCTCCCGCTCGCGGCCCTTTTGTACGATCACCAGCATGCGCTCCTGGGATTCCGAGAGCATGATCTCGTACGAGTTCATGCCAGTCTCGCGCTGGGGCACGCGGTCCAGCTCGATTTCGATGCCCGCGCCCCCGCGACTCGCGGTCTCGCAGGTCGAGCATGTGAGGCCGGCGGCCCCCATGTCCTGGATCCCGACGACAAGGCCCGGGACCGCCATCATCTCGAGGCAGGCCTCGATGAGGAGCTTCTCCATGAAGGGGTCCCCCTTTTGGACGGCCGGGCGGTCCGCCGCGCTCTCGGCGCTGAGCTCCTTGGACGCGAAGGCCGCCCCTCCCAGTCCGTCGCGCCCCGTGGCCGCACCGACATAGAATACTGGGTTGCCGACGCCGGTGGCGCGCCCGAGGCGGATCTGGTCGTGACGGAGCGTGCCCAGGCACAGCGCATTGACCAGGGGATTGCCCTCATAGCTCCGGTCGAAATAGACGTCGCCTCCGACCGTCGGGACCCCCACGCAATTGCCGTAGTGCGCAATGCCGGCCACCACCCCGCGCAGCAGGCGCTTCGTGGCCGGCGACTCAAGCTCGCCAAAGCGCAGCGAATTGGTGAGCAGGACCGGCCTCGCCCCCATGGTGAAGATGTCGCGGATGATGCCGCCCACGCCGGTGGCCGCCCCCTCGAAAGGCTCGATCGCGCTCGGGTGGTTGTGCGACTCGATCTTGAAGGCGACCGCCCATCCGTCGCCCACGTCGATGATCCCGGCGTTTTCCTCGCCTGCCTTCACCAGCACCCGGCCGTACTTCGCGGCGGGGGACTTCCTTTCCGTCGGAAACCCCCTGAGAAGCGGCCGGGAATTCTTATAGGAGCAGTGCTCGGACCACATGACCGAAAAAATCCCCAGCTCCGTGATCGTGGGTGGGCGGCCCAGGCGCCGTTCGATCAGGGCGTACTCCTCCGGCAGAAGGCCGTGCTTCTTCACCAACTCGGGCGTGATCGGCCGGTTCAGGATCGGGTCTGGGTTCGGCGGTAGGGGATCCGGCATCAGGCTAGGCGGATTTTTGGGCCAGCAATTCAGGAAACCGGGCGGCGAGCACGGCGCGCGCAAAGGCGAGGCCGTCCTGGCTCGGATGGAACCGCTCGAAGGCGCGGTCCGGGTGCGGCATCAGGCCGAACACGTTTCCACGCTCGCTCCGGATGCCGGCAATGTCGGCAATCGAGCCGTTCGGGTTGCCGTCGTAGCGCAGGAGGATCTGCCGGTTGGCCTCAAGCCGGGCGAGGCCGGCCTCGTCGATCCGGTAGTTGCCCTCGCCGTGGCCGATGGGCAGCCGGATGGCAGCCCCGAGGACACGGGGATTGAGGGTCTCCGAGCTGTCCTGGACCTTCAGCTCACAGGTGATGCAGCGGTACTCAAGCGAGTTGTTCCGAATGAGCGCGCCCGGGAGCATGCCCGCCTCGCACAGGATCTGGAATCCGTTGCAGACGCCGAGCACGAGGCCTCCCCGGGAGGCGAAGGCCTTCACGGCGGCCATCACGGGCGAGAACCGGGCGATGGCGCCGCAGCGCAGATAGTCCCCGTACGAGAACCCGCCCGGGACCACCACGAGGTCGGCGTCGCCCACGGAGTCCGACTTGTGCCAGACGTAACGGGTGGGAAGCCCCAGCCCGCTCGCAAAGAGGTGATAGGCGTCCTGGTCGCAGTTCGATCCCGGGAATTGGAGGACGGAGATCTGCATCAGTGGCCGGTCACTGGATCTCGTATCGAAAGTCCTCGATCACGGGATTGCTCAGCAGGTCGCGGCACACCTTGTCGAGCCGCGCGCGCAGCTCCGGCGAGTCGGAGGCCGAGGCCTCGATCTCTATAAGCTTGCCCACGCGGACGCTCTTCAGCCCGTGGAAGCCCAGGCTCTCAAGCGCATGGCCCACTGCGGCCCCCTGCGGATCGAGCACGTTTCGCTTGGGTGTTACCAGGACGTTGATTTTCACGGGTCCTTAAAAGGTGACAATGACGCCGTGAAGCCCAAAACGGTCAAGGGTTTTTGATGGATCCGCCCTTGTTTCGCGGGTGAAACCTTGCGTGCTGCTCCACCAGGCGCCCCGACTCGACGGCGGTGTAGATCTGGGTCGTGGCGATGCTGGCGTGTCCCAGCATTTCCTGGATGGCCCGGAGGTCGGCTCCACCGCTGAGCAGGTGGGTTGCAAAGGAGTGGCGCAGCAGGTGCGGCTTCACCCCCTTGCGCAGGCCGGCCCGCCGGGCGTGCTTTCGGACGATCATCCAGAGCATGACCCGGGAGAGCCCTGCACCCCGGTTGCTCAGGAACAGCTGGCTGCCTGTGCGCGGCTTCACGAAATGGGGCCGCCCGGAGGCAAGGTAGGTCGACAGCGCCTCGCACGCGCGGCGGCCCACGGGGACCACCCGCTCCTTCGATCCCTTTCCGAAGACGCGAAGGAATCCCCGCTCGAGGTCAACCTGCTGGATGGCGAGGCCCGCCAGCTCCGACACCCGGAGTCCGCTGGAGTAGAACAACTCAAGGAGCGCGCGGTCGCGCAGGGCGGGCGGGCTTCCCCCCGTGGGCGCCGCAAGGAGCCGGGCGACCTCCCCGGGCGACAGGGTCCCGGGCAGGCGGCGGGCCAGCTTCGGGCCCACCAGCAGCTCGGTGATGTCGTCCGGGCGCAGGTGTTCGCGCACGAGGAAACGCGAGAACGTCCGGAGCGCCGTCAGCTTGCGCGCGACGCTGGCGGCGGCGAACTTTCTGCCGCCGAGCGACTGGATCCACTCCGCCGCCTGGGATGCCGTCACCGCGCGCCAGTCTGCGGCGCCGGCCTTCGCAAGAAACGCCGCCGCCTGGTCCAGGTCCCGCTGGTAGTTCTCCCGGGTGTGCGGGGAGAGCCCCCGCTCGAGGTCCAGGAAGGCGGCAAACGCGTCGATGTCCGTGGCGAACGCCGGCGGCGCCGAACTCGCAGTCTGGACGCGACGCTTTGGCATGGTGCGCCCGGCCGGCGCGCCGTCAGTAGCGGCGCCTGAACGGGGGGGGAGGAGCGGCGTTCATCTCCTTCATCCGGAACGTGATCCTGGCCTTCTCGAGATCGTACGGACTCATCTCCATCTTCACGGTGTCGCCCGCGGCGATCTTGATGAAGTTTTTCCTCAGCTTCCCCGAAATGTGCGCCAGGACCACATGGCCGTTGGCCAGCTGGACCTTGAACATGGTTCCGGGCAGCACGGCCACAACCTTGCCCTCAACTTCAATGGCGTTGCCGTCAGCCATGGGCGGGGCGGTTCCGGGTCGGGGTTGGGTGTGTCATGAGTCCGGTGCGAAGATAAGCCCCTTGAAAGGCTTGATCGCGGCGGGCAAGTCAAGGAACTTTTGCCGTGCCCTGTCCCTTCGAAAAGCGCTTTCCCTCGCAACTCGCCCGCGACGACGCCTTCTTCATGAGCCTCGCCTACAACCAGGCGATCGACGCGTGGCGGGAGGACGAGGTGCCCGTCGGCGCAGTCGTCGAGGTGGACGGCGAAGTCGTAGCCTCCTCGCACAACCAGGTCGAGGGATCCAGCGATCCCACGGCTCACGCCGAAATGCTGGCGCTGACCCAGGCCGCAGCCAGGCGGGGCGACTGGCGCCTGGACGGGGCGACGGTCTACGTGACCAAGGAGCCGTGCCCGATGTGCTCGGGGGCCATGGTGATGTCCAGGGTGCGCCGCGTGTGCTTTGCCGTGCCCGACCCAAGGATGGGCTGCCTGGGGGGAGCGACAAACCTCAACGGTCTGCCGCAGGCCAACCACCGGCTGGAGATCACCGCCGGAGGCGTGCTCGAGCAGGAGTGCCGGGAGCTTCTGCAGGAATTTTTCAGGCTCAAGCGGGCCGAGGAAAAGACAGAATAGGGCCCACACCCCATGGCCCGGAGAGTTGACTGGCCGTTATACCCGTGCAAGTTACGGTCTCTCAAACGAGTCAACCCTCCACACATATCCATCATGGCCTACGAACTTCCCAAACTACCCTACGCCTACAACGCCCTTGAGCCGCACTTCGATGCGCGCACCATGGAGATCCACTACACGAAGCACCACCAGGCGTATGTCACGAACGCCAACAACTTCCTGAAGGACCTCCCGGCTCTCGCTGCCCTGGACGTGAACAAGCTGATCGCGGACCTTACGGTCGTGCCCGAGGCAATTCGCGGGGGCGTCCGCAATAACGCCGGAGGGCACAGCAACCACTCATTCTTCTGGACGATCCTCGGGCCCGGCAAGGGAGGCGCCCCCAAGGGCAGGCTCGCCGACGCCATTGCGGGGACCTTTGGATCGTTCGACAAGTTCAAGGAGGACTTCGCGAAGGCCGGCGCTACCCGTTTCGGATCCGGTTGGGCGTGGCTCGTCGTCACCGCGGACAAGAAACTTGCGATCGGTTCGACCGCAAACCAGGACAGCCCCCTCATGGGCAAGTCCGTCGCCGGCATCGAGGGAAAGCCGGTCCTCGGCCTGGACGTCTGGGAGCACGCGTACTACCTCCACTACCAGAACCGCCGCCCGGACTACATCGCCGCGTGGTGGAACGTCGTGAATTGGGACGCGGCCGAGGCGAACTACCTGGCGGCCCTCTGATCCTCCCTGAGCCTGCTAGGGCGCCCAGACATCCGCCTGCAGCGTCGACCCGAATGTCGACGGACTCACCGGCACGCTTTTTCCCGTCTCCGTATCGAGGATGCACACGCGGCTCGTGTACGCCGTGCGGGCCGTGTACACGAGGTGACGACCATCGGGGAGCCAGGATGGTTCCAGCCCGTCGAAGGGCGCGTGCGAGACGACCTTGGCCTGGCCGTCGGAAAGCGTGAGGACCGCGATCTGGTAGTTGCCGCGGCCCACTCTCGCCGTGAAGGCAATCCTGTCGGGGTTCCCCCGGCTCCAGTCAGGCTCGGCGCAGTAGCTGCTGATCCCGTGGGTGATCCGCTGCACGCCCCCGCCGCCCGCAGACATCATGTAAAGCTGCGGACCCGGCGAGGATGTGAACACAATCCGGCTCCCGTCCGGGGACCAGCAGGGCGAGGCCTTGTCCGACTCGAAGCGGGTCCTGCGCGAGACTTCCCTGCCCTCGGCATCGCTCACGTAGATTTCCGACGTCCCCTCCCCTGTCAGCACCATGGCCACATGCCGGCCATCGGGGCTGAAGCGGGCTCCGTCGTTCGTACCCCGGAAGCTTTCAAACGTCATCCGCTCGTAGGACGACGGATTCATCAGAAATATGTCAGGAAAGCCGGAGTGATAGTAGCTCGTGTAGATGATCCTCACTCCGTCGGGGGCCCATCTCGGCCTCAGGGCGATTGCACCGTCCCTGGTGATCTGGTGCACCTCGCCAAAAAAAAGATCGCCCGTGTACACCTCCTTATGGCCCGTGCGCTCCCCGATAAAGGCCAGCCTTGAGGCGAAGTACCCGCGAAGACCGAGCCCGTTCGTCCGCATGACAGCGGCGTCGGCGGCGCGCAGCAGCGCGTTGCGCTGGCTCGTGCCAGTCACCACATCGGACCAGGTCTGGTCGCCCCTGGTCACGTCCACCCTCACCTGCTGCGGGCCCGCCGGCGAGAAGCGGATGTCGTATAGGAAGCCCTCCGCTACCACATGGTAGCGCCCGTGGGAACCGAAGGCCTGCTGGGCCAGGCTATTGAGCTCGGGAGAGTCCGCGGAGACCCGGACCGCGAGGGTCCGGCCCTCCGCGACGACCTCGACCGAGCCGATGTCGCGCTGGGCAAGCGCGGGCACGGCCGTTGTGGCAAGAATTGCGAGAATAAGCGGGATGTTGCGCATGATTTGCGGCATGGTAGGTTTTTATTTGCGCACAAACGCCGCACAACAACTCTTTTCCGACTTCGCACCGAAACGCACCCATGACGCCCGACAAGATCAAGGAGCAGCTGAGGCAGGTCAAATATCCCGGCTTCAGCCGCGACATCGTGTCATTCGGGCTGGTCCGCTCGGTCGGGTTCTCCGACGGGACCGCCCACGTCGCGCTCGCGCTGACGACCAGCGACCCCCAGGTCCCCAGGCAGCTGCAGTCGGAGGTCGACCAATGCCTGCGGAGCCTGCCCGGCGTGCAGCGGGTGGTCGTGGACGTTTCCGTGCAGCCCGTCCGATCGCCTCCCGCGACAGGCGGGAACCTGGCCGGGTCGGGAGGAGCCCCAAAGAGCATCCGGTATGCAATTGCCATCGCCTCCGGCAAGGGCGGGGTCGGCAAGTCGACGTTTGCCGTCAACCTTGCGTGCGTCCTCGCGCGGATTTTCAGCTCCCGGGGCCTGCCGGGCAGGGTCGGCCTGCTGGATTGCGATATCTACGGGCCGAGCGTGCCACTGATGATGGGCCTTCAGGGGCGCCCGGAAATCGAGGGCGAGGGGGCGGAAGCCCGCCTCCTCCCGATGGAGGCGCACGGAGTCAAGGTGATGAGCATGGGCTTCCTCGTCGACGACAACACCCCCGTTGTCTGGCGCGGGCCCATGGTAATGAAGACGATCCAGCAGTTCGTCCAAAATGTGCATTGGGGTGAACTCGAGGTCCTTGTGGTGGATCTGCCCCCGGGGACCGGGGACGCCCAGCTTTCCCTGGTTCAGACGCTGCCGCTGGACGGGGCCGTGCTGGTGACGACACCCCAGCCCGCGGCGGCCAACGTCGCCCGCAAGGGCGGCCTGATGCTCCAGAAGGTCAACGTGCCGCTGCTCGGCGTAGCCGAGAACATGAGCTGGTTCACGGACCCGGCCGGCGTCCGGCATGCACTTTTTGGCGAAGGCGGGGGCCTGATCACAGCCGAGAAGCTGGGAACCAGCCTACTCGGGCAGGTTCCCCTTTTCCCCGAGCTTCGCGAGGGAGGCGACCTCGGCAGGCCCATCGTCGTCGGCGATCCCAAGAGTGCGGCGTCCACGGTATTTCAGGCCATAGCCGAGAACCTGCTTGCCCAATTGGCCCGTGCTGAGCGCAACCCGGTCTAGGCAACCGGCGCGGCGACCCTTGGCAGCGCGGTCGACGCAGGCGGCAAAGACTTTTGTGGCAATTTGGCAAAATTGTCTGCATTGACAGCATCGCGCAGGTCGCTCTCATCTTACTGCCCGCCGCCAAGCCGCTGCATGACTTCCCAGCCTAAAGAGACGGACTCCTCGTCACGCGAGTTCGTCAAGCAATCCACCCTTTACCAGGAGTTCCTGGCGGAACGTGAGGAAATCCTGAAGCACAAGTGGCTGGAATCTGAACGCCTGGGATACGATGTTGGATTCGAGAGGGCCTTGCTTGACTGGATCCGCAAGCATCGGGAAGGCTGGAGGGCCGCGCGCCGCCAGCAGCTCGGTCAACCGGTTCCCCGTCCGCCCGGCGCTCAGGCGCCCGAGACGGTCGAAAGCGAGAAGAAGTAGCGGCTCTCCGAGGTAGGGACGGGCGGGAGCATCCATTTGGATGGCCCGCAATCTGGACGGCCCGCGATCGGTGGTAGGGACGGGCGGCTCGCCCGTCCGGGAATGCTATCACCCCTGTTCGTAGCCATCGAGCCCGTCTTGCCTGGGCTCCATCCGTCAAGAGTTCTTGAATGAGCCAAAGGTTTACCCGGACGGGCGGGCCGCCCGTCCCTACCCGCGCGCTCTAATGTCAACGAGACCCTTCGACCCTGCCCTTCGGGCCTCGCTCAGGGTAGGTCCCTCGGCAGCCTCGGGAGCTACTTGATCTCCTTGTGCAGCGTGTGGCGCCGGAGGAAGGGGTTGTACTTCTTCTTCTCGATGCGCTCGGTCACGGTCTTCTTGTTGCGGGTGGTAAGGTACCGGGAGGGCGGCTTGCCCTCTTTGGCGGCCTCGGTGCATTCGAGAGTGACGGTTTCTTGCATGGTTGGAAAGGGTTGAGGGGTCAGCAGACAGGCCATGATTGCCGAAGGCAACCGAAAAACCGACCCTAGCCGCTGCTCATCTTCCTCTCAGTCAAAGGCAGCATGACCCCACGGCGGAACAACGTCACCTGGCCCGTGCTCGATGACACGATAATCGCTATGCAGTTGGCTGCCACGCTGATGGCCGCAGCCGCCGCGTGGCGACTGCCCAACCCGCTCGGCAGATTGTGGTCGCTGTCCGTCGCCTGGACCAGGCTGCCGGCCGACTCGACGACCCCGTCGCCGCGGATGATGAAGGCCCCGTCTATGGAGGAAAACTCCTTCACCGTCTCGTCCATGAACGGGTTCAGGATGTTCCTGTCCTCTTCCTTGTACCCGTAGAACGGATTGAGGACCAAGGGCTTGGTAAGCAGCGCCACCTTGTCCGTGTCGCCGACCACAAAAAGGCAACCCACCGGCCGGCCCTCGCGCCCCTCGACAGCCAACTCGGTGGCGACCGCGATCACCCGCTCGAGCACCTCCGGCTTCACGTCGTCAGGCAGCAGGTCGGCGGCCGCGCCGGTCAGGAGCGATTGGAACTCCCGCTCGATGTCGACGACCACAACCGTGTCGAATTGGTTGCTGCCGGCCATCCCTCCCACACAGCAGACCCGCTCGTTGAACTTCACGACGCCGCGGGTGAGCGCGACCAGGATCGCGCTTCGAAGCTGCGCCAGCCGTTGGGTCGAAAAGGATCGCACCTGGATCGTCTCGGTGAACTCCCGATTGTCGTCCCCCGCCCCGATTGCGTTCCGCGTCACAAGGATCGTCTTGTGCTTGGCGCGCAGGACGCCCGGCTCGATTCCGCCGACAAACGTGTCGGCAAAGACCATGATCGCCCCGCAGTCGGCACCGCGCGCAACGCACTCGGCCTCGCGAAACATGAGCCGGTTGATCCGGTTCTGCTGGGTCTGCACCGGCCGTATGCCCCCAAACCGCCCGGTCAGGCGCTCATACAGCGCATCGAGGCCGGGCGCATTGACCAGGCTCGCCACCAGCTCCGGCTCCCGGATCTGGCGCGCGATCGCCGCCAGCACCTGCAGGTAGTCCCGCGCCTGTTCCCCTGCGATGAGCATCACGATCAGATGCACGCGCTCGTCGGCCATCGAGCCGTCATAGCGGATGCCGACCCGGCTGCGCCCGACCGCAAGGATGTAGCGCCTGCTCATCTTCACCCGGACGTGCGGCAGCGCCACGCCAAGACCGAGGTAGGTCGTCATGGTGCTCTCGCGGGCGAGGAGCCCCTTGAGCACGGCCTCCCCCTTCAGCTCCGGGAATTTGGCAAGGGACACCGCCAGGAGCTCCTGCAAGGCCCCCTCAAGGTCGACGCTGCGCAGGTCGACCAGGCGGCTTCGGGCGATGATCTTGTCTAGCCGCATGGGCAAAGGAGGAACTCAGGCAACAGGAAAGGCCGTTCACTTCTCCCAGTCGAGGGCGCCCTTTTTCACCTCGTACAGGAGCCCGAGGCCCAGGACCCCGATGAAGAAGAGGACGGGACCGAGGATGGGAACATGGCCCGCCAGGAACTCGCGGTAGATGAAGGTCCAAGGCACGAGGATCACGACCTCCAGGTCGAAAAGCATGAAGAGGAGCGCCGTCAGGTAGAACTTCACCGAGAAACGGGTGTGCGCCACGCCGGCGCCCTGCACGCCGCATTCGTAGGCCGTGTCCTTGATCTTCGATCGCCGGGCCCGCTGGCCGAGGAGATGGCTCGCCGCGATGATGCCGACGGTGATGGCGGCGGCCAGGACGGCCTGTATGAGGAAAGGAAGGTAGGCGATGGGGGTCATCGGAATGGCACCCTAGACATGGGCGCGTGGCCGCCCCCGAGACAAGAGGGAATTTCGGGGCCGGGACAGTTTGGCGAAAACTTGGGGACGCGCGGCCGGTGTGTTCAACTCCCGTAGGTCAGCGAGCTTGCTCGCGCCTTCCCGGAGCGCGAGCAAGCTCGCTGACCTACAACGGACCGTCCGAATCACGGCTCGTCGGGCCGGCCGCTACGGCCCCACCGGAATAATGACCGAGTTCTTTGTCTGGGCGGAGCCGACCCCGAGCATCTCAGCAAACTCCAGCGTCCG
This sequence comes from uncultured Opitutaceae bacterium, assembly GCA_964527955.1. Lineage (GTDB taxonomy): Bacteria > Verrucomicrobiota > Verrucomicrobiia > Opitutales > Opitutaceae > Palsa-1447. The sequence goes on from CAZGOX010000022.1 coordinate 18,508, forward strand.
GATGTCGTCCGAGATGTCCTCAAACCCCTCCCTCCTGCGCCAGTAGTTCATCCGCGCGCGCATGAGGGAGTCCATGATCACCGGGTCGTCGCTCA
>CAZGOX010000023.1:0-1059 GCA_964527955.1 uncultured Opitutaceae bacterium
AAGCTGCCCGGGACCAATTCGGGGCCATTCGCAGGCCCGGACGCCCGGGCCGGGCGTCCCTACCCCCACTCCTGCGCCTTGTTATTATGGTGCGCGTGAAAGCGCACCTATTTCTTCCTCTCTTCGTGCTGGGGCCTGTGATGGCCACCTTGGCTGTGGAACCCACCGTACGGCAGATTTCGAAACTGCCCGATGTGCCGGTCTTGAGGGTCTCTGAAATTGCGCCCAGGACGCAACCGCCCGCCCGGCCGCCGGTTCCACCGCTGCCCGCTCCGGCACCTGCGGATCCGTCCGTCGTGATCAAGCCCGACGCGGACGGAGTCATCGACGAGTCGGCCATTGGAGTTGTGGAGGAGGAAAGCCCGACCAACCCATTCCGCGTCCGGTACCACCCTCCCCTGCCCATGCGGAGTCTGGCCGTGGGAATCGACTCCATCCTGATCGCCCCGGCCCCGTCCCAGAATGCGGTGGTGATCAACGGAAAACTCTACTCAGCCGGGGATGACCTTTGCGGACTGCGCGTGTCGGCGATTTCAAATGAGTCCATCGACCTCAGGCACGGCAACCTGCTCCTGCGCCTCCCGGTCCAGGACAAGCCCGTCACGCTGAGGCTCCCAAAGTCGACTGGGGCGGCCGAACCCTGACTGGGTATTTGGAAATGAACATGAGGCTTCCCGTTTCCTGGGGGAAGGTGGGCGCCCGCACGAGAGTCCGCGCGGTCCATCGCATCGAGTTTTTCCGGCAGATGGAAATGCTTGTCTCCTCAGGTGTTCTTATCTCGGAAGCCCTGGGCCGGCTCGGGGAGCGCTTTCCGGATCGCCGCATGCGGGGGGTCCTGGCGGAGGTCCATTCGAGCGTCACCGGCGCACGCACAAGCCTTTCCCAGGCTCTAGCGCGCTTCCCCGGCAGCTTTCCCCACAACGTGGTCGCGGTGGTCGAGGCGGGTGAGGAGGGCGGCGCGGCCATGCTCGCGGAGCGCTTTGGCGACCTGGCCGCGCGGATCTCCTATGAGGAATCCAACCGGCGGCAAGTGCGGAAGGCCTGCGCCTACCCCGCCCT
>CAZGOX010000023.1:1069-5454 GCA_964527955.1 uncultured Opitutaceae bacterium
CGCCCTCATTGTCCTGATGGCATTCGGACTTCAGGTCCTCCTTCTTGGCGTCGTCTTTCCGCGGCTGGCGGACTTGCTTGCCTCGCTCGGCGGAAACCTCCCGCCGCTCGCCCGGGGCGTCATCACGGCTTCGCGCCTTGTGGAGCGCGGCTGGCCGCTCATCGCGGCGGCGCTGGTCTGCATCCCGGCAGGCGTGCTTTGGCTGCGCCGCTTCCCCTCCACCGGCCTTCCGCTGGACGGGCTCTTCCTGCGGCTGCCGCTGCTCGGCTCCATCTACCGGGACCTTGCGATCGCCTTGATCTGCAGGATCTACCGCTCGTTGTATGAGGCCAACAAGCCCGCCCCGGACATCCTCCGCTCGTGCCAGGATCTCGTGGGAAACCAGGCATTCCGAAGGAGGCTGGCCGAGGCCGGGCGCAGGATTGCAGACGAGGGCGCCAGCCTGACCTCGGCGCTCGCTGGGACCGGCCTGTTCCCGCCGCTGGCCTGCCTTGCGATCGATGTCGGGGAGCAGTCAGGAAGGATCGCAGACGCCATGGACCGCGTCTCCACCTACTTCAGCGAACGCGCAAGGGACGGGATCGCCGGGGCCATCGCCGTGATCAACCCCGCCATGACGCTCGTCGTGGTCGGCGGTCTCGGCCTCGTCATGACCGCCTTCTTCCAAGCCATCTACCAGGTCGTCTATGCCACGCATTAAGCGAAACGGTGGGCCCGCGTTCACGCTTGTGGAGCTTGCCGCGGTCTGCGCGGTGATTGGAATCCTCCTCGCCACGATCGCGCCGGTGATCGGCTACCAGATCCTCCGATCGAGGGTCGCCGCCGAGACCACGGCGCTCCAAAACCTGGCGGCCGCGGTCCAGTCGTCGTTCGAGTCGACCGACCTGGAGGGCACGAACCTCGCGGCAATCTCGGGGAGTGTTCCCGCAGGCGTCGACACCACGAACTTTTCCCCGTCCACGGCGCCCTCCTACACGCCGTCCTCAGTCAACACGAACGACTGGTTCGTCAAGATCGCGCGGCAGCTGGGCTACAGCCTGCCGGCGCCTGCCCAGGGATCCCCAGTCGCTGGCATTCCGCTTCCGGCGGCCGCCGTCCTATTTAATGCAAACAACCTGACCCGGTTCATGCTGCCGGGCCCCGCCAATGAGTCCGCACAGCAGCGCTTCCTCATTGTCTCCCTCGTGGCCTCTCCGGGCCAGCTGGCCATTCCCCAGCTGCCGAACCAGGCCAACTTGCAGGATCCCGCCGACCTCGCGCTCTTCAACGACATCTGGAACACAAACTGGACGGCCCCCGGCGCAACGCTCCCCCCTTCGTGGACCAGCGCGCTGACCGCGCAGCAGACCCTGGCCTGGCAGGGCTCCGGGGCATCCGGGGGGCGGCTGTGGCAGTTGTGCGTCCAGCGCATCGTCTGCCCGAAGTACACGATCACGATCAACAATTCGCATCCGACCCAGAATTGCTACGTGTACTACAACCTCAACGGCTCAGTCGCCTGGAGTTCCGCATCGGCTCCGGCCAACGGCGGCGTCTACCTGATCCCAGGGGTTTACTTTGGCCGGCTGATCCAGGCATACCGGGGGACGGCGCCGCCGCCCACGGCAGCGCTCTTCTCCCAGTTCACGCTGCGGGACAACAACGAGATCACCCTGCAGGACTAGCCGGAAGCCGGCGTCTCACTTCTTCGGGGCCTGGGCCTCGATCTCGGCGAGGCGCGCGTCGATGTCGTTCATGCGCTTCACCAGGTCCTGCTCGACCTTGGCCCGCTGGCTGCTGTTCACAATGCTGAGGCTGGCCGCGTCCTTCACGACGTTCGCGGGAAGGGAGAGGAGCCGGGTGATCAGGCCCTGGTCCTTGAAGGAACTCAGGTACAGTGCGGTGATTTCGTGGGAGAGGGCCAGGGCCTCCTGGGCCGCCCCCTGGGTTTCGCGCAGATTGTTGTTGAGCTGCTGGTTCTTCGATAGCTCGGAAGCGAGGACCGAACCCACCTGTTCGGAAATGCGCTGGCTGTACTGCGCGATCGAGTCGCGGGTCAGGTGCTGGTCGCCGGCCATTTGCGCGAGGATCGGCTGGATGCGCTGCGCCATGCGGGCCGAAACCTTGTCGACCTGCTCGTTCTGCATCCGCTCCGCCTCCTCGGGAGTCTTGGGAAGGGGGTTGTAGGGCTGGACCTTCTTGGCGATGGCCTCGGCCAGCGCGTCCATGCGCTCCGAATTCAGCTTCTGGACCTCCTCATCGGTGCGGAACAGGTCCGCCTCGCGCTTCGAGATGGCGTCCTTGAGGAGCTCGTTGGTGGCGGCAATCTGCCGGCGGTTCTCGTCGGCCGCGGCCCTGAGGGCGTCGTTCTGCTCGCGCAGGGGCGCGAGCGCCTCATCCTGCCGGGTCGTCAGTTCCGAAACGGTTACGAAATGAATCCAAATCGCCGCGCCGATCACGAGGATGGCGGTCAGGACGATCGCGGGGAGCTGGTCTTTGAGTTTGGGCCACATATCTTTGAGTAGGTCGTGGGTCTATCTGAGGTTAGGCGGAGCCTGACGCGGGGGAGGCCCGATTGCAATGCCGCAATGGAACCGGCGGGCCTGCAAGCACGGGAACATTCCGCCCAAAAACGCGTCTGAAGCCTCGGACAGGAACATCGCTTCCCTGTTCCGCATTGCGGACCAGGGTGTCTGGGGTAAGCAAGAAAGCAAGTGGCGGGCCGCTTAGGGGTAGGCGGCCCGCCTTCTTTTTCTCAATCCGCGATGGCCTCGGGAAGCGCAAACCCCCGCGCGGACACGACGGTGACGCCGAACCGATCGCGCGGATCTCGATCGTGGCGGGACAGGCGAAAATCGCCATGCCCGAGCACCGCGCGGAGGGCGGCCTCGATCGCTGGGACCGCCTCGGCGTAGGTCTCCGGCGTATTGGGGGCAATGCCCCGGTCGTTCACCAGGATCTCGAATTCGGTCCTGCTGAACCTCAGCGCGCTGCCGAATGCCGCCTCAAGACGGGCTGCGGTCTGGCGGGCGGCCCCGAAGGCCTCGGCGAGGCGGTCAGCGTCGGAACCGGGAAGAAGGGTCTTGCGCCGGTACAGTGCGCCCCAGACTCCGCCGGTATTGTCCAAGGCAAAGTCCGCCTCGTGCCCGACGGCCACCACGCCAGGGCCCTTGGGCACGTGCAGAAGTTCGGCCACGTCGACAAGGAGCACGCCGGGGGCCGACTGGGCGGCGACCCATTTGTGGAATACGTCGACAACCTTGGCGGGGTCGATTCCCAACGGTCCGTCGACCGGGATCTTGACGATCAAATGCTGGAGGTTCATCGGGATTGCCTCACGTGCCGGCGGCCGCAGGGGATGGGGTGGACCGGAGCTTGTTGTAGCAGCTGTGCACCGCCTCGATGAAGAGCTGCGCCTCGGCGATCCGGTGGTGCGCGGTGTCGGCCGTGAATTTTTCGCCCCGCGCGGCGTGGGCCGCGAACAGGTAGTTGGCAAACTTTGGGCCGACAAACGGGTCGTGGAACAGGTTTGTGTCGAAAAAGCGCTCACGGAACTCCGCGAGGATTTCGTCGGGGTCGTCCGAGACGTCGTCGTACCGCACCTGGACCAGGGCCTTGGCGGCGCGGATGAAGGCCTTGTAGGCGGTCTCGCCGGCGGACTGGGCGGCATCGCGATCGAGGTCCAGGCCGGCCTCGAACACCAGGCGCTCGGCCGCCGTCATCTCAAACTGGTAGCGGCTGACGACCTCGCCGGCGCATTCGCCGACACCGATGTCGCCGATGCTGTACTGCCGCGGGTCGCCCCAGTCCGAATAGAGGCCGGGCTCGGCATCGTGGGAGGGGAGATTCTGGTTGAGCGGCTCGAGAAGGTCCCGGATCGGGCCCTTGCCGACCCGCTTCACAAAGGCGTAGAAGCGCTCACCCTTCTCCTTGTTTTTGACATAGTAGTCCGTGACGCGGTCCACGGCATCGGGCGCCCTCTTCGAGGGGATGGCGATGATGGGAAGGCCGTATGAGCCGGCATTGTTCTCCCATTGCCCGCCCAGGACGACCTGGAAGTGCGGCACCTTGTAGCCGTTGATGGTGCGGCTGACGCCATAGAAGCCGAGGTCCGCGACATGGTGGCAGCCGCATGAATTGAAGCAGCCGCTCACCTTGATGTGCAGGTCCCTGATGGCCTCATCCAACTGATAGCTCTTGGCAACCAGCCTGTTGCGGAGTTCCCCCCCGAGTCCGCGCGAGGAGGATATGCCGAGTTTGCAGGTGTCGGTGCCCGGGCATGTGACGATGTCGACGATGCTTTCGGCGCCGGCCTGCCCGAGGTCCGCTGCGGCGAGGTCCGCGAAGAGGGCGGGCACGTCGGCCTTGCTCACCCAGCGTATCAGGAAGTTCTGCTCCACGGTCGT
>CAZGOX010000023.1:5554-18338 GCA_964527955.1 uncultured Opitutaceae bacterium
GCGGCGTTCCGGTTCTTCTTCTCGCCGTGCTTGCCGAATACGCGGCACACCGCCTGCGTGAGCGGCAGCATTTCCTCGACAGGGGCAAACTCGGTCAAAAGCCGCGCCTGCCGGGGCACGGGGCCGAGGCCGCCCCCGACGACAATCTTAAAACCGCGCTGCAGCCTGCCGTCGACCTCGCGGACGGCGGCGACAAACCCGATGTCATGCATCTGGGTCAGCCCGCAGGCGTGCTGGCCGCATCCGCTGAAGGCAGGCTTGAACTTCCGGCCGAACTCCATCGTGTCCGGATGGCCCATGAGGAACCACGCGAGCGCATGGGAGTAGGGCGTGACGTCAAAGGCCTCGTCGCGGCACACGCCGGAGAGCGGGCATGCGGTCACGTTGCGGACCGCGTTTCCGCAGGCCTCCCGGGTGGTGATGCCGACCGAGGCCAGCCGGCGCATGATGGAGGGGCCGTTCTCGATGTGGATGAAGTGCAGCTGGAAGTCCTGCCGGGTCGTGACATGGGCGATCCCGTCGGAGTACTCCTCGGCCAGCTCCGCCATGACCTCGAGCTGCCGGGGATTGAGCCCCCCGAAGGGAACCTTGATTCGGAGCATGCCTGGGGCGTCCCAGATGGTGCCGGGGCCCTTGGTCGGCTTGTCCGCATACGGAAGCGTCCGGCTCTCGGTGCCGTCGTAGCGATGGCCATTGTCGTAGCGCTGGCCGTAGGCGCCCCGGCGCAGCCGGGTCTCGGCAAAGACCTTCTCGTCGATCTTGCCCTGCTTGCGCAGTTCAATCTCCGTCTCAAACTGGTCGACTTCGCTGCCGATGGGCTCGGGAAGCTTGCCCCTGAACCGTTCCTTCCAGATGTCGTTGCTGGCTTTCATGGGTAGTGCTGGCAAAATTTGTCCTGAAGTGGGTTGAATCGCGGTGGAATCGGTCTCTAGTATAGATCTTCACCTTACCTAAAATGGCAAGTAATCACGCATCACGTGTTTATGACACAATCCTGGACATGCTTTCCAGCGAGGAGAACCCCACTCCCATGGTCAGGCTCAACCGGGTGGTTCCCTTTCGACATGCCAAGGTTTATGCGAAGCTTGAGTGGTACAACCCGTTTGGGGCGGTCAAGGACCGCGTGGCGGCCAATCTGATTCGCGACGGCGAGGAGCGGGGCGTCCTGGTGCCGGGAAAGAAGCTGGTTGAGGCGACCTCCGGCAACACCGGGCTCGGCCTGGCGATGGTGGGTAATGCCAAGGGGTATCCGCTGCGCACACCGCTTTCGGCGGAGATCCCCCTTGAGAAGCGCACCATCCTCCGGTTTTTCGGCACCGACGTCCGGGAGCTCGACGACTCGCTCTGCCCCGCACCCGGGGCGCCGGAGGGCGCGATCGCGGCGGCGCACGACACGGCGGCGAACGAGCCGGGCTACGTCCTCCTCGACCAGTATGCCAACGAGGCAAACCCCGACGCGCACTTCCGGACGACGGGCCCGGAGATCTGGCGCCAGACCGGGGGCAAGATCACCCACTTTTTCGCGAGCCTCGGAACCTGCGGCACGATCACCGGGAACGGCCGCTACCTCAAGAGCCGGAATCCGGCGGTGAAGATCATCGGCGTCTATCCCGAGGACGGCCATGACATCCCGGGTGTCCGGAGCCGGCGCCAGCTCGACCAGACGAAGCTGTATTTCCCGAAGGAGTACGACGGCGAGGCGGAGATCTCGAACCGCGAGGCCTACGACCTGACCCTGCGGCTCAACCGCGAGGAGAGCATCATCGCGGGGCCGAGCTCGGGCCTGGCGCTCGCCGGGGCCCTCAAGCTGCTTCCCGACGAGCCCGGCGTGGTCGCCGTGGTCATCTTTCCGGACAACATCTTCAAGTACGCCTCGTCCGTGTCCCGGCATCTCCCGGGGCTGTTTCCCGCCCCGTCCGGGCCCGAGCGCGCGGGCCCGGGCCGTTCCGACCAGCTCATGGACGAGATGATCGAGAATCTGAAGAATCCCTTCGACACGGTCTCGGTCGCCGACCTTGCCAGGGAGCTCCTCGGCGAGAGGCCGGCCGCGGCCAAACCCTTGGTCATCGATGTCCGGCCGGCCGTGCAATTCACGGACATCTACATCCCGGGTTCGGTCAACCTGCCCCAGTCGGAGCTTTCGCAGCGCAAGGCCGAACTCCCGCCCGATCGCGAGGCGCCGATCGTCATGGCCTGCGCGATCGGCAAGTTCTCCAAGCCCGCCACGCTCTACCTTAAATCCCTCGGCTACAGGAATGTACGGAGCCTCAAGGGCGGCATCAACGAATGGGTGCGCAAGCAGCAACCCACCGCTTCGGACCGATCCTCCGCCAAGGCTTGAGCGGTTCATGGGGTTGCGGCGGCCCGGCCGGCAAGCGCGGCAATCAACCCGCGCGCCAGGGCGTCGACCGCGAGCGGATGGTTGCCGACCAGCCCTGTGAAATGAACCCGTTGCCCGGGGTTGCGCAAGCCGGCCTCGGCCGCGATCCGGGCAAGGTCGCCCGAGGGTCCGGCATGGCGGCCCGGGGATAGAAACAGCGGGGCGACCACGATGTCGCCCCGGTCGAATCCGGCAGCGTCGAGCTGGGCGGCAAACAGGGGCTGGTTGTGGGCGAACTCCGGCCCGTCCGGCGACTCAAGCGACGCGGCCGCAAGGGGCCCGGCCTCGTCGCCCAGCAGGGAGCGCGCCTCCGAGGTCACCGCGTCGCGGAGCTCCGCCGAGGCGCGCGAAGGGCCTCCATGGTCCACCACGATCAATGCCGGACGTAGTCCGGCATTTAATTTCGCGATGGTCTCGCGCACCCTCGCAACAACGATCGCCGCCAGCACCCCCGCCTCCGCAAGCCCGGCTGAATAGGACACGGAAAAGCCCCCCGTCTCCCCCGAAAGGGAATCCAGTTCTTCGCCCAGCGCGGAGCCTATCGCACCCTGCGGGCTTATGAAGAAGGGAACGACGAGAAACTCCCGCTCGCCGCCTCCAACCTGCGACCGGATCCAGGGGGCAAGCACAGGCGCCGGGATGCCGCCGAGTTTCGCCGCGGTAATCCTGTTGCTGTGCTTCAGCGAAACGGCGGCCACGGGCGTGCCCGCCCGCCGCGAGAGTTCGAGCGCAAGCGACCGCAGGTTCAGGTGCGATGCCGGCTCAAGCGAGCCGTTGTCGACGAGCGCGACGGTCATGGGGCCCGGGTCCCGGCCGGCACCGAGCTGCCGGGGAGAAACCAGTCGAGCTGGCCGGCAAGTCCGGCCACTTCGCCGATCACAACCAAAGCGGGCGACTCCACGACGCCGTCCCGGGCGCACTGGGCCAGGGTGCCAAGGGTGGCTTTCAGGACCTTCTGTCGGCCCGTGGTCGCATCCTGGATGATGGCGGCCGGGGTTTCCGCCGCGAGTCCGCCGGCCTGGAGCCTTTCGGCAATGGCCTGGAGATTGCGCACGCCCATGTAGATGCAGAGCGTCGCGCCCAGCCTCGAATAGTCCTCCCATCGGATGGGCGAGCCCGGCTTTGCCGGATCCTCGTGCCCGGTGAGAAAGATGACGGCCGAGCTTCGCGCCCGGTGGGTCAGGGGAATGCCCGCATAGGCGGCGGCCCCGAGTGCTGCCGTGATTCCCGGCACAATCTCAAAGGGAACGCCCGCCGCGGCCAGCGCCGCCGCCTCCTCCCCTCCCCGGCCGAAGACAAAGGGATCGCCGCCCTTCAGCCTGACGACCACCCTGCCCTCGAGGGCGAGCCGGACCAGCAGCGCATCAATGTCCTCCTGCCGGCATCCGAAGCTTCCGCCCTTCTTCCCGGCAAAGATCTTTTCGGCACCCGGCCGCGCCAAGGCAAGCGTGTCGGGGGAGGCAAGATGGTCGTACACCACCGCGTCGGCCTCCGCGAGAAGGCGGCGGCCCTTGAGGGTGAGGAGCTCGGGATCCCCGGGGCCGGCGCCCACCAGGTAAACAATCCCGCGGCCTGCGCCGGCCTGACTGTGGGGCTTCGTGGGCATGCCGCTCTTAAATATCGGCACCCGGGTCGTTGCTGGAGGGGCGCGCCAGGCTCAGCACCAGCCGCGAGAGCCTTTCAATCGACTGCTCCACGGATTCCCGGTCAGTGCGAAGTTCGAGGTCCGGCGCGAGCGGCGCCTCATAGGGCGAGTCGATTCCCGTGAAGGAGGGGATATGTCCCGCACGGGCCCTCTGGTAAAGCTGCTTGGGATCGCGGCGCTCGCACTCGGCGAGCGGCGCGTTGACGAACACCTCCGCGAAGGGAATGTCGTGCTTCCTGCACAGCTCGGCCGCCAGGCTCCGGTCCTCCCGGAAGGGCGAGATCAGGGCCGTGATCACCACGGCCCCCGTCTTCGCCAGGAGCAGGGCGGTCTCGGCGGCCCTGCGCATGTTCTCCTTCCGGTCCTCGGAAGAGAACCCCAGCCCGCGGCACAGCCCGGTGCGCAGCACGTCCCCATCCAGGACCGTCGGGAGGATCCCGAGGCGGAACAGTTCCCTTTCCAGTGCGGCGGCCAGCGTCGACTTCCCGGACCCGGAGAAGCCGGTCAGCCAGACCACGGCGCCCCGGTGGCCCAGCATCGCGGCTCTCGTCGACTGTCTGGCCTGCGGGTCGGATCCGTTGGCGGAGCCGTCGACCTGCGCCGAGTCAATCACGCCGCCGCCGGCGATCCGGCGGCCGCGGAGCAGCACGAAGCGCCCGAGCGCGGGGATCGAGCCTCCCGGGTCAAAGGCGATCGGGCGGCGGACGCGCAGCCGGATCTGCGCGACCTCGTGCCGCCTGATCTCGGTTGCGGGCCGCGTCTGCGCTTCGAGGGTCACGGCATCGAGCACGCGCTCGATCGCCAGGAGGGTGGTCTCGGCCTGCTGGGTCGCCAGCCGAAGGGGCAGCACGTCGCCGATGCGGAGCGGCTCGTCGTGAAGCCAGAAGAGCCGGGCCGTGAACTCGCGCGCCTCCACGGGCGTCGCCTCCGGCGGCGCCCCGACCTGCCCGCGCTCCACAAAAAGCTCATCCTCCAGCGTGATTGCGGCCACCCGCCCTGCGGCCACGGGCCCGCGGCCGCGCGTTCCGTCGGCCGAAGCGGGCCAGGACTCGATCGACTTCACGCGGCTTCGCTTTCCGCCGGGGCAGAACTCCAGGGGATCGCCCACCGAGAGCCGGCCGGCCTCGACCACGCCCGCCACGATGCGCCGGGCATCGAAGCGGTAGATGTCCTGGACGCTGAAGCGCAGCGGGGCCGCGTGGGGCGCGGGCGTGGAGCGGAAGCCCTCCAGGGTGCCGAGCAGCGCGGGGCCCGTGTACCAGGGCATCCTGTCGCTCAACGCAACCACCCCGTGGCCCAGCTTTGCGGATATCGGGACAAAGTGATCGGGCGTGATGCCGAGCTGCCCCAGGAAGGCGCCGAGCTCGGCGCGGATCCCATCGAAGACCTCCTGGCTGTAGTCCACGAGGTCCATCTTGTTCACGGCGACCACGATCTGCTTCAGCCCGAGCAGCGACAGGAGGAACCCGTGCCTGCGGGTCTGCTCCCGCAGCCCCTCCTTTGCGTCGACCAGCAGGACGGCCGCGTCCGCGCTCGCCGCCCCGGTGATCATGTTCTTCAGGAATTCCTTGTGGCCCGGCGCGTCGATGATCGTGTAGTCGCGGCCCGGGGTCCGGAAGGGGACCCGCGTCGTGTCCATCGTGATGTTCTGCGCCTGCTCCTCAAGAAGCGCGTCCATCAGGAAGGCATACTCGAATTCCATCCCCTCGGCCTTGCACGCGGCCTGGATCCGCTCCGCCTTGCCCTCCTCCACGGAGTGCGTGTCGAAGAGCAGGCGCCCGATCAGCGTGGACTTGCCATGATCCACGTGGCCGACGACGACAAAGGACAGGTGGCTCATGGCACGCTCACATGAAACCCTTGGCGCGAAGCTTCTGCATCGCGTTGCGCTCGTGGTTGTCCTGGGCGCGGCCGCTCCTCTCGGAGACCCTGGTCACCTTGAGCTCCTCGATGATGTCGGCGATCGTCGCCGCCTTGCTCGGCACGTCCTTGGTGATGGGCCAGCAGCCGAGCGAACGGTAGCGGCGCCCGTTCCGGGAAAAGTACATCCCGGGCAGCGGCACCTTCTCCCTCTCCAGGTACGCCCAGATGTCGATCTCCGTCCAGTCAAGCAGGGGCTGGACCCGCACGTGCTCCCCCGGGCCAACCTCGGTCGTGAAGTGGTTCCAGAACTCCGGGGGCTGGTCCTTGTAGTCCCACTCGAAGTCGGCCGTGCGCGGCGAAAAATACCTCTCCTTGGCCCGGGTGGAGTCCTCGTCGCGTCGGATTCCCGTGATCAGGGCGTCGAACTTGTGCGCCGCAAGGCACTGCTGGAGCGCGACGGTCTTGAGCTCATGGGTCACGGTCACCGGGTCGGTCGTCTCGTAGCCGATGCCGCGGGCCCGCGCCTCCTCGTTGGTCCACACCACAAGGTCGAACCCGTGGTGGTCCCTTGCCCACGCCCGGAACTCAAGCATCTCCGGGAACTCGTAGGTGGTGTCGATGTGGACGACCGGGAAGGGCACGTGCCCGCAGAATGCCTTCTTGGCCAGCCAGATGAGGACATTTGAGTCCTTTCCCATCGACCAGAGCATGGCGGGGCGCTCGAAGGAGTGAAACGCCTCGCGCAGGAGGTAGATTCCCTGGGATTCGAGTTCGTCTAGGTGGGACATGCGGGTGGGTCAGATGCCGGAGCCGCTGGCTCCCTCCTCATGGATGCCGCACTCGCGCTTGAGGCCGAAGAACCGGGTTTGCTCGGGCGTCAGGCCCGCGCTCACGGGCCTGGACGTGTGGACGTCCCCGATCGAGACATACCCCTCGTCCCAGAGCGGGTGGTACGGCAGGCCGTGCTTCTCGAGGTAGGTGTGCACGTCTCGGTCCGTCCAATCCACGATCGGGAGGACCTTCACGCGGCCGTCCTGCATCCCGGCCACCGGCAGCGCCTCCCGGCTGCTCGCCTGCACGCGCCGCAAACCGGCCAGCCAGGCGCGGGCCCCAAGCTCCGACAGGGCCCGTTGCATGGGCTCGACCTTCGCAATCCGGTTGTACGCCTCGAGGCCCGGGACGCCCTGCTCCCAGAGGCGCCCGTGGCGGGCCTCGATCCAGGCTGCCGAGAGTTCCGGCCTGTACACCCTGAGGTTGAGCTTCAGCCGGGCCGTCAGGAGATCGGCAAAACGGTAGGTCTCCGGGAACAGGTAGCCGGTGTCGACCAGCACCACCGGGATGCCCGGGACAACACGGGTCGCAAGGCTGAGCATCACCGCGGCCTGGGCCCCAAAGCTCGAGCTGAGCACGAGCCGTTCGCCAAACTGCCCGGCCGCCCAGGCAATGCGATCCTCGGCCGAGGCCCGGGAAAGCGTCCCGTTGACCGCGGTCAGATCAACCGCGGGTGAAACTAGCTCCGCAGTCGCCATCGGCCTAAATCGAGAAACAGGCATCCCCGGCCGGGCCGGTTGAGGCGTGCATGCTCGCCATGGCGGTTGCGGGTTTCATTCGGGAGGGGTGGGAACTTGGCACGGCATGGCCCCCTAGGCAAGTGCGCCTGATGTCATATTTTTCCGCCGATGGACGCTGCAAATTCACAATTGAATGTTGGACAACCGGCATGAAACCCGCTCAGTTATTCACAACATATCCACACCCAGATGGAAAGCCTGCGCGGGGCGCTAGCCCCAAATCCGCGGATCAAGGTTTCGGCAAAAGTTAAGACCTTCGTGCTCGACACGAACGTTCTGCTTCACGATCCGCAGTCGATCTTCAAGTTCGAGGAGAACAACCTCGCCATACCCGTGGAGGTGCTGGAGGAGCTCGATGCGATCAAGGGGGAGCAATCGACCGAGCGGGGCCGCAACGCCCGCCGCGTCCACCGCATCCTCCAGGAGCTCCTGCCCGACCGCCGGTCCATGCAGGAGGGCGTCGACCTTCCCAACGGCGGGACCCTGTCGGTGATCATCAACCCGTACCTGGCTGAGCCGGGCCGCCGGTCGCCTTCGTTCGACCGGCTGCGGGCGGTGCTGCCGGACATGACCAAGAAGGACAACAGGATCATCGCCGCCGCCGTCTTCGTACAGGAGCAGTTCCCCCCTCCGACGATCCTCGTCACCAAGGACGTGAACGTCCAGCTGAAGGCGCGCGCCGTGGGCCTCGAGTCCGAGGACTACCTCAACGACAAGGTGCCGGAATTCGTCGAGGAGGCGAGCTACCGGGAGATCCCGCTCACGATCTATGAATTGCAGCGGTTCTGCTCGGAGGGCCACTTCGGCCTGGGCCGGGACCTGGCCCGCAACCTGAGCGTCAACGAGTATGTGCTCCTGCGGTCCGACGAGGGCAAGACCATGCCCGCCCGCTACTACGGGGAGGGGGCGGTCCGGAGGCTCAAGCTACCGGAATTCGTGAAGGCCCCCGGCGGAATCCCGATCCGTGCGCGCAATCTGGAGCAGCAGTTCTTCATGGACGCCCTCCTGGACGAGAGCGTCCAGATGATCACGTGCTTCGGCAAGGCCGGCACGGGCAAGACCCTTCTGTCGACGGTGTGCGCCCTCCACCAGACGCACGACGAAAATTCCCGCTACGACGGCATGTCGATCTCGAGGCCGATCATGGCGCTGGGCAAGGACATCGGGTTCCTGCCCGGCACCCTGGACGAGAAGATGCGGCCCTGGCTGCAACCCTATCACGACGCGCTCGAGGTCCTGGTGCCCTCGAAGCCGCCGAAGGAACCCCAGTTCGTCTCGAAGAAGGTGTCCGGCAAGAAGAACCGGAGGCGCGAGGAGCACCCCTCCTCGTCCACCATGGGCGGCGGACACGGGTTTCCGGTGAAGCCGTACGAGCGCCTCCTGAAGAGCGGCCTTGTCGAGATCGAGGCCCTCTGCTTCATCCGCGGCCGGTCGATTGCCCGGCGGTTCTTCATCCTCGACGAGGCCCAGCAGCTGACGCCGCATGAGGTCAAGACGGTGATCACCCGCATTTCCGAGGGCTCGAAGATCGTGTTGATCGGGGACCCGACCCAGATCGACAACCCCTATGTGGATGCGCGGAGCAACGGCCTGGTCTACTGCCACAACCGGATGAAGGGCCAGCCGCTCGCCGCCCACGTGACCCTCACCAAGGGCGAGCGCTCCCGCCTTGCCGAGCTGGCCGCCGACCTCCTCTAGCCGGCCTTCGCGGCGGCCCGTTCCGCGCGGGTCTTTTTCGCAAGCGCCTTCACGGCCTCGTCGACCGCGGCCCGGGCCTTCTTGTCCATGCGGTCTATGAAGAGCACGCCGTTCAGGTGATCGACCTCGTGCTGGATGCACCGCGCGAGCAGGCCGTCGCAGGTCATCTCGTGGGGGACGCCGCGCTCGTCCTGAAACCGCACCGTGATCGTCTCCGGCCGGCTGACGTCGCCACGGATCTCGGGGAACGAAAGGCATCCCTCCTCGACCAAGGCCTCGGGGGTGCCGCGGGCCACGGACACCACGGGGTTGACGAGCACCATCGGCATGATCAGGTCGAGCGGAGGCTTGGCGGAGTCCAGCCTCCAGGTGAAGTTCGGCTCGCGCGAGCGCAGGTCCACCACGCTCACCTGCCTCGCCCGGCCGACCTGCTGGGCCGCGAGGCCGATGCCGTTTCCCGCCCCGTGCATCGCGACAATCATGTCCGCGGCAAACGCCGCCAGCGCCGCGTCAAAACTGACGACCCCCTCCCCCTTCCTGTGCAAAATGGGATCGTTGTAATGAACAATCGTCAGGGCCATTGGTCAGTTGCTGGAGCAAGCC
The DNA here is from genome assembly GCA_964527955.1 of uncultured Opitutaceae bacterium. GTDB lineage: Bacteria > Verrucomicrobiota > Verrucomicrobiia > Opitutales > Opitutaceae > Palsa-1447. Next base: position 15,315 of record CAZGOX010000023.1, read on the forward strand.
TGCATTTGACCCGACCGCCCCGCAAACCAATAGTGAGATTCCTGCCATGAGCCCGCCCGAATCCCTGAAGAAACCCCCGCCGCGGGCGTTTCTTCTCGTGGCCGCCGGGCTCGCGTTGGCCGCGACCGCGTGGCTCCTGCCGGTCAACCTCAAGTCCGTGAGCCCCGCCCTGCTCAAGACCGGTGGCGAGGGAACGCAGTCGCTCTCCGGCTTCGGCAGCCAGCTGGTCGATTCCGAGAAGATCGGTCCCGCGGCCCTGGTTCTCTCGGCCGCCCGCCGCGTGGGCGATCCCGGTGCGGCTGCCCTCGCCGCGGAACTGGACAGGCTCGCGGCGCGCCAGCCGGCACTTGCCGCCTGGGGCGGCTGGGATCCTTCGCTCGATCCGGTCTTCAACCTACGCGCCTCGTCAGGCAGGACGGCCAGCACGCCGGTCCTCACCTTTTTCATCCCTGAAAAGGCCAGGTCGGACCTCCTCCGGACACTGTCGGACTCCGGCTCCCTCGGGGTCCAGGACCTGCTCCGCCTTCGGAGCCTGAGGCAGACCGGGCGATTCGTCCCCGCGACGCGACCCGGCGGACAGCCCCTCGACGCCCTCGTGCTGCTCGCCGCGGCGCTCTACCAGGACGAGCACCTCTCGCCGGGGCTGCAGCGCCAGGTCCGCGCGCTCGCGGAGACGGCGGTCGCCAGCCGGGATCTCGGCGAGCTGGAGCCCTTCTTCTTCGACCTGCTGGCCCTTGGGCGCAGGCTCGACTGGGTGCAGTTGAGCGAGCTGCTGCGGCGCACGGAGAGCACGCAGACCGTCGCCGAGTACGCCCACCTCGCCCGGGTTGCCCCGGACCAGCTGCCGGTCTTTTACGCCGCGGCCCTGTTCACGGACTCGGCCGACCACGTTGCGTCCTACGTGCTTCAATTCGGAAGGCAGGGCACCGAGGACCTGAGCCTGGCGCTGGCCGACGGCCGCGGGGCGGCGGACCAGCTCCTGCTCCGGCAAGTGCCGGTCAACCGGGCGGCCGGACCCTCCCTCGGGGCGGCGGGCGGCCTCGTGCTTGCCCACCCTGAGGCGACGCTCGCCCTCAAGTACCTCGGGTGCCTGGCCGGCCTGTTCCTCATGCTCCGGGGGCTGGACCGCTGGATCGTGTCCCCGGGCGGATCCGGCCGCGCCCCGCCGCTTCGGGCCGGCCTCGTCGCGACCTTGCTCGCGGCGTTGCTCGTCGTGGGGACGGAGCCCTACCTGCTCAGGGCCTCCCCGCCCTCGGAATTTCGCCTCCAGTTCAGGCTCCCGGTCCTCGTGGCCACGACGGCCGCGCCCCCCACTCATCCCTTGCAAACCACAACCACCATGGATCCAACCACCCTCATTTCGATAGGCCTGTTCGCACTGCTTCAGGTCGCGATGTACCTGATTTGCCTGCGCAAGATCGCGGAGATCGACCGGCAGGCGGTTCCGGCCCCCCTCAAGCTGCGCCTCATGGAGAACGAGGAGAACCTCTTCGACAGCGGGCTCTACGTCGGGATGATGGGCACCGCCGCCGCCCTGGTCATGCAGGTGCTCGGCGTCCTGCCGCCCAACCTCCTCGCCGCCTACTCGTCGAACCTCTTCGGGATCGTCTGCGTCGCCCTGGTCAAGATCCGGCACGTGCGGGGTTTCAAGCGCCAGCTGATCCTGGAAATCCAGGCCGCCCCGGCTGCCTGACCGGCCGCTGACCATGAACAAGACCCTGCTGCTTTTCATCGTCGACTTCCTCTTTCTCAACCTGATCGCGCTCACGCGGTGGGAGAATGCGGAGCCGGCGCGCCCGAGGCAGCCCCCGGTGCCCGAGGTTGCCGCCAATGCCGCGACCCCAAACCAGGACCTCGTCGAGACCATGCGCCAGTCGCTGGCCGATGAGCAGGCCTCGCGCGACCAGCTGGCCCGGAAGCTGGCCGACGCCGACACGAGCCTGGGCGCCCGGGAGCAGAGCCTGGCGGCCCTCGCCGCGGACAAGGCCAAACTGGGAGCCGCGCTCTCCGACACCCAGAACACCGCCGACAACCTGGGCCGCCAGCTCAAGACCGCCTCGGAGGAGGCGGCCATGACCAAGGAGCAGCTGGCCCAGCTGCAGCGCGACCTTGAGGAGAAGACCGCGGAGGCCGAGCGCCAGAGGCGGGCCGCAGAGACCCTTGCGAAGCAGCAGGCCGAGGCGAAGAAGCAGATCGAGGGCCTCACCCTCGCGGTGGTCGTGGCCGAGGCGGACCGGCAGAACCTGGAGCACAAGGCGAAGGACCTGGAGACCCAGGTGGCGACCGAGCGCGCCGAGCGCGCGCAGGTGGAGCAATCGGCCACCCGCCTGGCCCAGGGGGTCGGCCAGCTCGCGCAGAACTCGGGCGAGCTCACGAAGGAGATCCGCGACAACCGGCCGGTCAATGCCAACGTGCTGTTCGACGACTTCACGAAGCACCGGGTCGACGCGACGTTCTCGGCCTCGCGCCAGGGGCTGTTCGGGCCCGCGCTCAGGAACCGGCAGATCGCCACCGTCCTGACGACGGACGGGCGGCAGGTCTACGCCCTCATGCACGCGGAGGACACGCTCTTCTCGTTCGAGGCGCCCGGCGACGACTGGTCGCAGATCAGCGTCACACTGGACCGCGCCCCGGGCCTCCACGTCCCCGCGGGCTCGGTCGAATTCCTCGCGCTCGACCCGCGGATCGTCGCGCTCCCGGTGAGCGCAGACCAGGCGGCCGCGCTCGGGGCCAAGGTGTATCCAATCGCCAAGGACCCGTTCAAGTTCCCCGAGGCCGTCCTCATCAGCGCCGGGGACAAGGGATACGGAACCGTGGGATTCAAGCTCGACTCGGACCACCCGGGCTACGTCCAGGTGGACAACCGCCTGTTCAAGCGGGTCTTTGGCGACTTCGCCCCCTCCCGCGGCGACCTTGTGTTCAGCCAGACCGGCGAGCTGCTCGGCATCATGGTCAACAGCGACTACTGCGCCCTGATAGGAAACTTCTCGGCGGCGACGGTCATCACCGCCGGGAAGGACACGG
>CAZGOX010000024.1:0-13585 GCA_964527955.1 uncultured Opitutaceae bacterium
GTGAATGCCGCGGGCTCGGGCTCGATCGCCTACCTCACGATCACGGTCGGCGCGGCGCCCTCGGCTCCCACGGTCAACAGCGCCTCCGCGGCGCAGGCCCAGGTCGGCCAACCGTTCGCCTACACGATTGCCGCCACGAACAATCCCACTTCCTTCCAGGTGCTGAATGCGCCGGCCTGGATGACGGTCAATTCCCAGACGGGCGTCCTGGGCGGAACGCCGATAACACCCGCCAATGTGTCCGTCCAGCTGGAGGCCATCAACGACGCCGGGACGAGCCAGCCCCTGACCCTGACGATCTCGGTGGCGGCGGTCCTTGGCACCCCGGTCATCACGAGCGGACAGACCCAGACGGGCGACGTGGGAACCGCCTTCACGTACGCTATCACCGCGACCAACTCCCCGACCTCCTACTCGGCGACGGGACTCCCGGCGGGGCTGACCCTTGACCCGGCGACGGGTGTGATTTCGGGAACACCCACGTCCTCCGGGACCTACGATGTGACGTTGAGCGCCTCGAACTTGAACATTTCCGGCCAGGGTGGTGACAGCAATCCGGTGACGTTGACGTTGACGATCAACTCGACGGACTCGATCAATCTATGAGGAGAGCGATTTGCAATCTGCTGGGCGGGGTGGTCGCCCTGATGGCGCTGGCGGCCTCGGTGCATGCGCAGTCGGCGCTGCCCTCGGCCCAGGCCGGGGTGGCCTATTCCTTCCAGGTGGCGACCAATCCGGCATCGCCGAGCGGCTCGGTGTACAGTGCTGCGGGGCTGCCGACCGGGATCGCGATCAACGCCTCGACGGGGCTGATCAGCGGGACGCCGACGACGCCGGGCAGCTACACGCCCGTCCTCTCGATCCTTGCGGAAGGGGTGACCAACAACTTTGACGTGACGCTGGCGGTCTCCCCGGCTGCCGGGACGCCGACGATCACGAGTGCCGCGACGGCATCCGGAACGGTGGGCACGGCCTTCACGTACACGGTGACCGTGGACAGCGGGACGGGGGCGACGAGCCTGAACGTGGGCGCGCTCCCCGCGGGGCTCTCGTTCACCGCCGACTCGACGACCCCGATCACGGGGACGATATCCGGGACCCCGACCGCGGCCGGGACCTTCAATGTGCAGCTGAGCGCCAACAACGCCGTGGGTACCGGCGGAACGGTGGTCCTTGTGCTCACGATCGCGCCGCCCGGGCCCGTGCCTGTGATCTCGAGCGCGACCTCGGCCTCGGGCCAGCCCAGCGTCGCCTTCACCTCCTACCAGATCGTGGCGAGCAACAATCCGACCTCGTACTCCGCGGTCGGCCTGCCCCTGGGCCTGTCGCTCAACTCCGTGTCCGGGATCATCAGCGGGACGCCGAGTGTCCCCGGGGCCTATGTGGTGCAGCTGAGCGCCAGCAACGCCAACGGGTCGGGCCCCGTGGTCAACCTTGCGATCTCGATCGGCGATGTCTCCGTGATCACGAGCGCCTCGACGCTGAGCGCGACGGTGGGGCAGGCGGCCTCGCTGCAGCTGGCCGCGACCAACACGCCTGTTTCCTTCAATGCAACCGGCCTTCCGTCCGGGCTGACGATCAACACCTCGACGGGGCTGATCAGCGGGACGCCTACGGCGTCGGGCAGCTTCACGGCTACGGTGAGCGCCAACAACTCGATCGGCACCGGGCCGGCCTCCACGGTCGCGATCACGGTCGCGACCACCAAGGTGGTCTACAGCGTGCCCTCGTTCACGACCCAGCCGACCTCGGAAACGGTGAACGCGGGGGCTTCGGCAACGTTTACCGCGGCGGCGGGCGGGAACCCGACGCCGACCTACCAGTGGCAGGTGTCCACGAACAGCGGCACGAGCTGGACGACGCTAAGCGATGGGAACGGGATATCGGGGTCGGCCACCGCGTCCCTGACCGTCAGCAGCACGACGGGGTCGGAGAGCGGCTACGAGTACGAGTGCGTGGCGACGAACACCCAGGGGAGCGCGACCTCGAGTGCTGCGACGCTGACGGTCAACACTCCTCCCTCGATCACGTCCCAGCCGGCGTCTCAGGCGGTCAACGCGGGCTCGAACATCGTCCTTGCGGTCAACGCCACGGGGGCGACGAGCTACCAGTGGTATTTTAATAACAATGCGATCAGCGGCGCCACAGGGGCGACCTTTTCGCTGGGCAGTGTCTCGGCCGGCAACACCGGGGCGTACACGGTGGCCGTGACCAACGGCGCCGGAACGACGACCAGCAGTGCCGCGACCCTGACGGTCAGCCCGGCGCCCGTTTCCTCGCCGATCACTCTCCAGCCGGTCACGCAGACGATCAACACCTCGGGCAGCGTGGTCTTCACGGTGTCGACAAACGGCATCGTGGTGAGCTCCCTGCGGCCCCAGGTCGCGGGCCTGACCCCGGACACGGCGTCGCCGACCTACCAGTGGCAGTTCAACGGCGTGAACCTCACGGACGGGGGGAACATTTCCGGGTCGGCGGGGCCCCAGCTCTTCATCCAGGGGGCGACGGCCGCCAACAATGGCGACTACGCCTGCGTGGTCACCACGGGGGGAACGGCGGTCCGCAGCAACGCCGCGGGGTTGCAGGTTGAGGCGTCCTCGAATCCCGGGTACCTGATCAGCATATCCTCGCGGGCCTTTGTCGGCACCGGGGACAACATCCTGATCGGCGGGTTCTACATCGTCGGCTCGACCTCGGCGACGATCCTTGTCCAGGCGATCGGCCCGGGCATCTCGGCGGCCCCGTACAATGTCTCGGGCACCCTGCAGAAGCCGGCGCTGACGATCCACCAATACCAGAACGGCAAGGACGTGGTGCTGTATTCGAACACCGGCTGGGGCTCGAGCCCCGTCCTGCTCGCCGCCGCCGCCGCCGCCTATGCCCAGCCTGTCCTCACCGGCGGGTCCCCCGATTCCGAGCTGCTCATGACCCTCCCCGCCGGCGGCTACACCGCCGAGATCACCGGCGCCGACGGCGGCACCGGCGTCGCCCTCTGCGGCATCTATCAATTGCAGTAGGTCAGCGAGCTTGCTCGCGCCTGTCACCAAACCGCGCGAGCAAGCTCGCTGCCCTACGAAGGCGGGATCAGATTTCCTGCAACCTTCGGCTGAAGCAGGCGTCTCGACAAGGGAGCCTTTCAAGGCCTAGATGTCGTTGCCATGAATTCCCCAACTTCTGTGATGGTCCTTCCGGCTTCAGTCGAGCCGCGCGGGCAATCGAGACGCCGTGACAGCGGGTTCACCCTCCTAGAAATCCTGCTCGCCCTTGGGATCCTGGCGATGCTTGTCGCGCTCGCGGTCACCAATGTCGGCAAGATCCTCGGCGGGGCCCAGGACTCCGTCGCCAAGACCTTTGTCCGGGAAACCATGAAGACCCCCCTGACCGCCTACCGGATCAGCATGGGCGACTATCCATCGACGGAGGAGGGCCTCCAGGCGCTCCTCGTGGCGCCGGAAGGCAAGGCCGACCAGTGGCGCGGGCCCTACGCCGATGTGACCGGGGGGAAATTCCCGCTGGATCCCTGGGGCCAGCCTTACCAGTACCGCTGCCCGGGCGTCCACAACAAGGATGGCTTCGACCTCTGGTCCAAGGGGCCGGACAAGATCGACGGCACCGATGATGACATCGGCAACTGGTGACCGGCCCCTCGGGGGCTTCACACTGCTTGAGATCCTGCTGGCCCTTGCGCTGATCGCCGCGATCGCGGCGACGACCATCGGCCTTTCGACGAACCTGCTCAACAGCCGGGTTGCGACGCCTGAGGATGTCTTCTGGAAGGCGTCCGAGGCGGCGCGCAAGTCGGCCCTGAAGTCCGGCGTCGAGGTCGACCTGGGATTCGACGACAAGCAGAAGGCATACACGATCAGCGACGGCTCAACGGTTCGGACCATGGCGATCCCGAAGGCCGACCCGGACCTCAGCGTCGATTTTCTCGGCCCGCAGGGTGGCGTCAACTCCTCCATCCTGCTGGGCGGCACTCTCCTCGAGACTGGATCGGCGTCCCACGCGGCGTTCTACGAGGACGGCACCTGTTCCCCGTTCCGCGTGCAGTTCCGGGCCAAGGGCTCCGCCCACGTCGTTTCGATCGACCCCTGGACCTGCGCAAAGGTGCTGGTGCGAGCCGGAGGGAGGCAATGAACAGGGCCCGGGGCTTCACGCTGCCGGAGGTCATGGTGGCGCTCATGATCTTTGCGGCCGCTGCGGTCGTCCTCGGGGCGGCCTACGTGAACATCCTGCAGGGCTACCAGGTTGCGGGCCGCATGACGTCGGAAGACCAGGACGTCGCCTTTGCGCGCCAGGAACTCCTCGCGCAGCCGGACCTGAAGACCGCGGAGAAGGGTGACGCCTTTGACACCGTGGACGGGCGGCATGTCTCCTGGACGGCGCAGGTCACCTCCGCCTCCACCACCGATCTCTTCGCCGTCGAGTTCACCTGCGAGATCACCGAGCCGGCGCCCAAGCCCGCCACAAAGGTGGTCCAGGACTTCATGCTTCTGAGGCCCACCTGGTCCGACCCCACGGAGCGCACGAATCTCCGGCAGGCGGCGGCAAACCGCATCGCGGTGCTCCAGAAAAGGCAGCAGCCATGAAGAGGGGAGGATTCACGCTCCTGGAGGTCCTCCTCTCCCTGGCGATCGTTGCGTTGATCCTGGTCGCCATGAACACGTTCGTCTTCTCGATGGGCGAACTCTGGGGTCGGCATGCGGACCTTCGCCTCTTTGACCAGCACGTCGACGCCGTCACGCGCTTCCTGGCCGGGGAATTGAGGACGGCGACCCACCCGCCGGCCGCGCGGTCCCATGCAACGCCGGTGACGGGCGAGCCCGTCACGCCGCAGAACGGGATTCCGGGCAACCTGATCACCTTCGAACTCCCGGCGGGCAGTCGGTTCCTCAGCTGGCCCGACCGGCCGCTGCCCGAGGTCATCTGTTCGCTCCAGGCGCGCGAGGGCGAGGGGCTCTTCCTGTTGTGGCACTCGCGGCTGGAGACGCGCTTTGCCGACGATCCGCCGAGGGAAACGCTCATCACGCCGCTCGTCACCGCGCTTTCCTACGACTACTACGACGACAGTTTCAAGCGGTGGACCACGGAGACCACCCTCCGGACGGACTCAAACAACCAGCCGGTCGCGCCCCAGCGCCTGCGCCTGAGGTTTGCCTACCGCAACCTCGCCAGGGAGACGACCGTGCCGGTGCCGACAGCGCCGGCCTCGCTGCCGAACTTCTGAGGACATGAAATTCCTTGGATTCATGTTCAACGGTGGACGGGTAGGGACGGGCGGCCCGCCCGTCCGGGCAAACTTCAGGACCATTCGTAAGCCCGGACGCGCGGGCCGCGCGTCCCTACCTTGCCAAACGGACTCACAGAGGGAGCCGTCCTCGGGCTCAATCCTCGTGATCGTGATGGTCACGCTGCTCTTCACGGCAGCGGCGCTGGTCACTTTCCTGGACAAGGCGAGCGACGACCTGCTGGCCGCGGCCCACATCGCCGAGGCAAATCGACTGCGCCGCCAGGCGTACTCGGCCCTTGAAGTGACTCTGGCGGTCCTCGAGGATTTTCGGCAGGCGGATAACGGCCTGCGCACGCCGGGCGAGGGCTGGGGCAGCCCGCTTGAATGGGCCGGCTGGTCCCCCGACAAAGGGCAGACGGTGGAAGTGTCCTTCCAGGACGAAAGCGGAAAGATTCCGCTGATCCACGCGGACTCGACCGTGCTGCTGAATCTCTTCCAACTTTGGCAGATCACGCCCGACGATGCCCAGAAGCTCACCGACGGGATCTTGGGCTGGATGCAGCAAAACTACGTTCCCACCAGCCTCGTGACCACGGACTACGAGCAGAGCGCCATCCCCTATGATCCTCCCTTGCGGCCGATGCGCTCCTTCAGTGAGCTGGCGGCCATCGACGTCGTTCGCGACAAGTTTTTCGGTCCGGACGGCCGCCCCAATGAGCTTTGGTGGCGGTTTCGTAACGACTTCTCCATATTCAACTTCCGTCAAGTCAATGTCCACGGGGCGAATTCCGACGTTCAATCGGCCCTGGGCCAGTTCACCGCTGACCAGCAGCAGAATCTCGCGGACTACCTTGCCGGGGCAGGCAAGTACCAGACCCAGGGGCCCCAATGGTTTCAGACCAGCACCTCCCTTCAGGGTGTTGTCGGGGCCACGGGCAATCCGTCCGCCTTCGGCCTGACCATCACGGCGCTGCGCATCAACATTGCCGTCCATCAGGGGAAGGCCCTTTACAGGCTTTCGGTCGTGGTCGCCCCACAGGGCGGCGCCACGACGGTTCAGACGACCGCAACCGACATCAAGCAGGGCGCGTCAACCAGCGCCACTGGGGAGACCACCACCGCAAACACGACTTCGGCCTCCGCATCCTCGAACACCCAGGCCCTGCCGTCGTCCGTGCCCACCGCGACCCAAACTTCCGCGGCTGCTGCCGCGAACCTCCAATATCCTTATACGGTCTTGGAAATTGTGGAAAATAGTGAGATCCCTAGGGAACCCCCACAGCCTCCCGCACCGTCCAGTTAACCGAACCAACCACGTGTCCGCATTCCCATTGAGTTTCTTCAGGAACGGACCGCCGCCCCCAAAGGTGGCGCTGCTGTCCGACGCCCTGTTTTTCACGCATGTCGTGGCCCTATCGGACGAAGCGGCCGCGGCGACTTCCCAGCCGGCCCGCAGCGGCTTCCTTGGGAGGATGAAGGCGGAGCCGGCCGGCGTTGGAGCCCAGGTTGAGATGGCCCTGGAGGCGCTCTCCCCGTTTCTGCTGAACCAGCTCTACTATGGGTACTTTTGGGTACCCGGTTCCCGAAAGGCACTCGTCTTTGCCGCCTACCGTCGCCGGTTTACCGCCGAACAGACGGCTGCATGGGCGGGCGCCGAGATCGTGATGCCGGCCTTTGCCGCCCTCCTCGGCGCAAAGGCGGCACCCGGCGCCACGTGGATTTTGTCGACTGCCGAGGGCTTGACGGCCCTTCGGTGGGACGGGAGCCCCGTACCCGGCCAGGTCCTGTTCCGGCCCGTTGCAGCAGACTTGGACGAGAAAGACCGGGGAGTGGTCAGGGCCGAACTGCTGCGGGCCGTCGGGGCCGGCGAGAGTGTCCTCGACCTGGAGGGCCCCCCCGCTGCGCTGCCCTCGCGGACGAGCGGCGAAATCGCCCTCGTTTGCGGCGCGGTTGAATCCCGGCTCTCGGCCGAGCACGTTGCGACCCTCGACGTGCGCGACAAGGGAGCCCTTGCCGGCTTTCGCCGGGCGCGCATGCGCGACGCGATCCTGTGGCGGGTCGCCGCGGCCAGCTTTGTTTTGTTCGGCATCCTGGTGCTCGGGGAGGTGCTCCTGCTGGCGAGTGGGTTCTGGCAGAAGACGCTCAGCCTCAAAATGAACGCCCAGGCACCCGAGGTCGCCCGCATCACCACGGCCCAGAACCTGGCCCATCGGATCGACGAGTTGTCCACGGAGAGGCTCCTGCCCCTCGAGATGGTTTCCATCATCAGCTCCAGGAAGCCCGAGTCGGTGCAGTTCATCCGGGCCTTCACGAACGAGAGGAACGCGCTCACGGTCGACGCCGAGGCCACGAATCCGGGCGACATCAGCACCTATAGGACCCAGCTGTCGGCCGTGCCTGAATGCGCGAACGTCGAGGTCCGCAACCAGCGCACCCGCAATAACGTCGCCTCGTTCACGCTGGTGGTGACCTTCAAGCCGGGCGCCGTGAAGCCCGCCATCCGCCCGTCATGATCCGCACGCTCAGGGCCCTTTTCCTCGCCCGCCTCCTGCGGGAGAAGTTGATGCTTTCCGCGCTTCTCGCGATCCTGGCGCTGGCCTGGCTCTCGGCGTTTTCCACCCGCGTGGGCGGCTTCCTCGCACGGCAGAAGATCATAACCGCCGACCTCGCCGACCAGGCCCAGTGGCTCGCGAACCGGAAGTCCATCGAGGACTCCGCCCGCATGGCCGCGAGCCGGCTCGACGCCGCACGCACGCTGGACGCGACGCGTCTTCTCGCGGAGATGAGCGGCATGGCCCGCGAGGCCGGCCTCCTCAACACGGCCGGGGGCGAGTCCCAGGATGTCGGCAGCGGGCAGTTCACGGTCCACACCCTCGAGTTCAACATCCTCAAGGCCGACTGGAATTCCCTGAAGGCCTTCTACATCGCCGTCCAGCAGCGCTCGCCGTACATCGGGATAGAGCAATTCTCGGTGCAGGCCGACCACGCGAACCCCACGCTTCTCAACGTCTCGTTGAGGGTGTCCTCGGTGGAGATCGTTCACGGCGCCACGCCGTAGCCGGCCGGGCCGCGCGCCCAACCCCACTTTTCGGCCGCCAGGCCGGGTACGTCACGCGCCCATTCTGCGAGGAGGTCGGCACGCTGCCGGCAGTAGTCGTGGAACGGCTCCGCCAGGTACGGGGACAGGCCTGCCGCGGCGAGGCTGAGGTAGCTGCCGCCGCAGTCGCGGATCGCGTCGGGGGAGATGCGGATCCGGAAGCCGCGCGGGACGTGGCCGTGGGGATAGATCGTGGCATGCGGAAAAAGAGGGAGCAGCGACTGTTCCTGGAACCGGCGCAGGGGCTCGAGAGCCAGCCAGGCTTCGGCGGCCTTGGAGAAGCGCTCCCGCGCTCCCGGCCCAGGTTGCGGCAGGGGGAAGAGGAGGGTCTCGGCGGCATGGATCAACCCGGGATCGCTGCGCCACTCCGAGCTCACTGCCTCCGTCTCCGGCCTGGGCCAGCTGTTTGCCATCCTGACCATTCCGGCCTTCAGGGAGAAGCCTCGCTGCAGCTCAAACCGGATGTGGGGTTCGCCAAAAAAGGCAGGGCAGGGTCGGAAGACCTCCCGACCAACCGCAGCGACGTCCATCCTTCGAAGCGCGGCGCATCGAAGGCGAATCCTCAATGTGAGCGGCGCCGGGCCGAGCCCCGGGTTCAGCGACGCAAGTTCCCCGCTGGAGCGCCGCGCCAGCAGGGCGGCTTCGGGTCGCTCGACCTCCCAGTCCCTGAGGAGCCGGTCCTCGTCGGCCAGGAGATCTGGAATCGCCAGAAGCGGCGCAAGCAGGTTGGCCAGCCTGTCCTGGGCCAGGGCCATGCGCACGTCGGGATGCCCGCAGAATCGCCCGAAGGGCGTTGCGTGGAGCTGGCGCTCCAAGGAAGGAGGGCAATTCCCGGCCCCGCCAGGCGGAGCGTCCTTTCCGTCCGGCCTGAACCAAGCTTGGGCCGGCATCCGGTAGGCGTGGCCTGTAAACCTCCTTTCAGGCAGCTGGAATCCCCGGACTTGAATGGCGCAGCCCTCCCAACGGGCCAAGGGAACCTGGATGTTCTCGGCCACCAGGGACCCGTCCGACCTCCGAACCCGCTCCGCCCAGGCGAACGGGAATACCGGCGGACCCATGGTATCGCCGGGTGCCGGGCTGGCCTTCAGGAGATAGATGTGCCCGGGCGACACCCTGCTAAGGCTTGCGGGTGGGGATGAGCAGCCAGCCGGCCTGCTTGTCATAGACTGCAGAGAGCGCGCCGCCGGCCCGCCTTGCCATGGCCTCGGCCTCGGGCCGGTCTTCCGGGCTCATCAACCCCGTGATCGTGATGGCGCGCGCCGCATCCGGGTCCAGCAGGGGCTCGTCCTCGGGAACGGAGGGCGCCTGGACATTGATGGCCGGAAGGTAGCCATTGCCGCTCTCAAGCGCCTTGATGTCCCATCCTCCGGGGTCGACGACCTGGTACATGACTTGCGGCCCCAGGAGCCTGCCCTCGGCGTCCTGGTGGGCGCGCAGGTAGACAATCCCGATCCTCGGATTCCGATAGATGGCTCCGGGCCGGTCCGTGAAAATACGAGGTGTCTCAGCCTGTGGCACTTGGTGGGTTTCCGCAGTCACCAGGACCTTCTCCGGCTGCCGACCCTCGGGACGGAGGGCTGGCGCCAGGGCGCACCCGCACATGGCGGCAATCCAAGCCAGCAGGCCGGAAACCAAGCGATGACTATCTTGGCGGGGCATTGGGCTTGGTGCGGGTTGAGTCCGCAGGCTCCGCCCTGGGTCCGGGGTGCGCCGGGCCGAGGTCGAGATCGGCTGTCAGTTGAAGCCAGCAGGCGGTGCCTGCGGGGATGACATAGTGCGCCGCGTAGCGCTGCTCGAATTCCTTCAATCGGGCCTCCGTGAATCCTTGGATTGCCTGGGAAGAAGCCTGATAGAGCTGCGCCTGCGGAGACGCCAGGCCGGAGGACTGCACGCTGACGCCGCCCGTGCCGAAGGTCACCTGCGGCAGATTCCGCGACGCCAGGAGGCCGAGATATCCTGTCACAAAGTCCGAGAAATACGGCGCGACCTGGACCCAGGCAGGCGGAGGATGGAAGATGGCTCCAACACCGGGACGGATGTCCGATCCGATGGCATCGGCTTCGACGCAGCTTCCCCGGACGGGCAATTCCAGGCCATCCGGATAGAGGATCGTGTCCACCGCCACGTCGAGCCGGTCCCTCATCGCGGGCCCGGCCAGGGCTCCCAGAAACCTCGTTCCAAACGGCAGCTGTTCGCGGTGGTTGAAGACAAGCGTCGCGGCCGCGGCAAACTGAAGGATGGCGGCGGGATCCGCCGTATCCACGTCGGTCAAGAGGTAGGCCGGTATCAACGTCCCCTTGGGAACGAGATGGGATGTGCCGGCTGCGGCCGGTCCCGCTTGAAGGGTGGCGGCGCAAGGAGGCTGCAAGTCTGCGGAGCCATCGCGGTAACCCAGGAGCAGGGAGGCCGGGGATGGCTCCTGTTTGCCAGCTCCCACGGTCCCGAACGAGGGAAGAAGCCGGGCATACGCGGGTTCCTGGGAAGGTCCGGCGGCGGCGCCCGAAGGTCCTGCCGCAAGCGCGGCGGCTATGGGGTTGAAGGCCTCGGGCGAAACGGCGGCGGGGCCGGGAACCCCGGCTGGATTCCCCTCCCGGGGACTGCCGCGGTCGTTCGAAAGGTACAGGGTGGCGCCCCGCTTCGGGGCGACCTTGACCGGGGCGATGGCTGCGGCGGCCTCGGTGAGGGAGGCCACGTCGGAAGCCCGGGCCCTGCGGGGTGCCGGGGATCCCCAGCTCCCGCCAACGGCCCTGGCATGGAGCGCGAGGACCGCGGCCACGGCGGCGCACCCTCCCATGAGGTAAATTCCGTAGCCGGGGGCCCGGCGCCCGTCGATTTTCTCACGGATGAAGAGCCTCATAATCAATGAGCCAACAGCCTGGCAACCGCGTCGGACTCGGGGGGAAGCCCCAACTGCCAGTCGTTGTGGCGGCTCATGCGGTAGCCCTGCACCGCGAGATACACGGTCTCGAGCTGGCCGGGATACACGACTGACCCGGCTCCGACCTTGTACCTCGCGATGACCGGGATCCGCTGCCCGGCCACGAACAGGCCGTACTGCGTCGGATCCAGGTAGAGGGCCTCGTCGGTGCGGTTCACCCACTGGACGCAGAAGACGAGGAGATCGGTGTCGATGAAATGGGCTGCATCGACCAGCGCGACCAGGCAGTCGTTCCAGGAGTAGAACCTGCCGAGCGACTCGATCCTCAGGTTGGGCAGGCTCTGCAGGAATACCGGATCCCGCCGGGCGCGCTCGAGCGCCTTGGCGGCCCCGACAATGTCGATCTGGTCGGGCCTCAGGGGATGGGCCAGCACGAGCCCGGCCTCGTCGTCTGCGGAAGCGTCGTCCTGCAGCGTGAAGCTCCGCTCGAACTGCACGCGGACATCGTCGACCACCCGGACGTCCAGGACGTAGACGTCCGGGCCGATTCTCAGGTTCATGTTCGTCTCCACTCCCGCGGTCCGCACGGCCGGAGTGATTTCAATCTGGTTGAGGGCCTTGTCGTACTTGTAGGCAAGGACGGGCGAGGCAAGCGAGATGGCCGCGACCTTCATGGGAGTGTGCAGTACCAGGGTTGTCGCGTGGCCGGGAGCCACAAAGACCACCGTGGGCCTGCCCGCCTGCAAGGGGATCTCCTCCGGAGCGGACTGCGCCCGGGAGTGCGCCCCGGGGAGCGCTGCAAGGGCAAGCATCGCGACCGCCTTGGACAGATTCATGGGAGGGGAGGGAGATCCAGCGCCTTCCTCGCCGAGCGCTCGCGCTCGGCCCGGTAGAAGTCCTCCCGTGCCAGGGTGACTATGCCGACCAGCCGCCATCCCGTCGCATTGAGCGGCGTGCGCGCCCGGACCTCGAAGACGCAATCCAGATAGACCGGGCTCGTCTGCGCCGAGGCCGACGATCGGGAGGAAAGCAGTCCGCGGAAGTACTCCTCGCGGCGGCCAGGCCTGTTGGCGACCATCTTGGACTCGAGCACTTCAAAGCTCTGGTCAAAGCCGGCCGGGTAGCGCCTTCCCACCTCCGCATAGGCCCGGTTAACCCCGGCGATCACCTCGGCGAGGCAAAAGTCGTCGATTTCCCGGGGAAGGCCTTTTTCGGTGCGGCTCAGAAGAACCTCGATCGTGTCGGCGAACTGACGGTCAAAATCGGAGTCGCGCATGTCGGCGGGCGTTCCCGGCCGGCCGCTGAAGATCCATCCATCCGAGATGCCGACGAAGAGCGGCGGGGCGAGCGCGGCGGCCTGCAGCCTCCAAAGCCCGACGGCGAGGAGGAGCACAAGGCAGGAACCCGCCAGTACCAGGGCGTGAAAGATCCCGCGAAGCCTGTCCTCGTCGACGAAGAATTCGTCGCTCTCGAGCGTCCGCGACCAGCGCGGGTGGGCAAGGGGATCCCAGCGCCCCTGGGGTGGGTCTCCGTCGGGCATGGACCTACTCTCCCGGCGCGGCGCCCGGAGGATCGTCCCAGCCCGGTGCGTCCGGGCCGACCTTCTCTTCGCTGCGCAACAGGTAAAAGGGATAGGGATCGAGGCGGCTGGTGGGGCTGGCTTCGACGACGACCCGCGCCCTCCATGGGAAGAAGCGCGCCTCCGAGCGGCGGGCCGTGACGGTCAGATACCCGCGAACGTAGGCGGCGGCCCTTCCGCTTGGAGGGTCGGCGACGACGCCGGTGATCGCCGAGATCGACAGGACCTGGGTCATGTCGTGCGCCAGCACCTCGTTCCTGGACTTGTTGAGCCTGGATTCCGCCGCGGCGTAGATTTCCGGGGCGACCAGTCCCTGGGCCAGGGGCAAAAGGGGATGGCCGGCGCCGTCGACGGCGTACAGCAGCGGCAGGCACGCGTTCAGGAAAAAGGCCAGCTGGCTGTAGGAGGCGTCCGGAGACCCGTAAAAAGCCGCGGCGGCCTGCTTCAGGGAGGGAGCCGAGCGGACGACGACCGGCGCCTTGTCGCCGAGTCTCAGGGCCATGCACCAGACCAGGGCGACCGAGGCAAGCATGGAGCCCAGGACCAGCATCAGCAGCCGCTGCTCGAACACCACCCATGAGTAATGGCGGTAGTGCCGCCAGGCTTCCGCGGGCAGTGGGACGCTCTCCGGGATCGCCGGCTGCGGACTCCCGGCGCGGGCCCGGTCCGGCCTCAGCCGCCAGCGCCTCAGGATCGACGCCGCCTGCAGGCGGTGGGAGTCGTCCGCGCCCGCCGCGCGGGGGGTGTCGGTGTCGGGTTCGCCGGCCATGGGCACGATAGTAACAAGGGGCGCACCCACCC
>CAZGOX010000024.1:13685-15171 GCA_964527955.1 uncultured Opitutaceae bacterium
CTCAGGGCCTCGGCATGGGAGATTTCCCCGGCCGACGCCAGCAGGAGCGCCTCGCGACCGAGCGGGGAGCCGCCCGATTCCACCCATCGGGCGCGGAGCGCCCTTTCATCGTGGGACCGGCCGTCGGCGGCGCAGATCATGTCGGCCAGGGCGTCGCAGCCCGCCGGGTGGAAGAACTCGAAGACCGGGGCGACCCCAAGCTCGCCGCTTCCGCCGCAGCGCGCGCAGCCGCCCGGGACCTGCAGCACGGGCGGGACCGGCAGGCCGTGCAGGGCGAAGTGCCGTGCCTGGAGGTCCGTGGGCGCCTCCGGCCTCCGGCACGCGGGGCAAAGGCGGCGCACCAGCCGCTGGCCGATGGACAGGAGCAGGGACGATGCGACCGGCCGTCCCGACAGCCCGAGGTCGAGGAGGCGTGCTACGGCGCCCACCGCGTCGCGGGTGTGCAGGGTCGCCAGGATGAGGTGGCCTGTATCGACAGCATCGATACATGTTTGGGCGGCGGCCCGGTCGCGGATCTCGCCGAGCAGGATCACGTCGGGCGCCTGGCGCAGCAGGCTCCGCAGGCCCGGCTCGAAGCCCTGCCCGGGGCCGGCCCCCACGGGGATCTGGGTGATGCCCGGGACGACGAATTCCACGGGATCCTCCAGCGTCCGGATGTTCAGGGTCGAGCGGTCGAGCTGGCCGAGGCAGGCGTAGAGCGTCGTGGTCTTGCCCGAGCCCGTGGGCCCGGTCGCGACGATCAGGCCCTGGGACTGCCGCAGGCAGGCCAGGGCGGTGGCGGACTGCCAGGGATGGGCAAACGGAAGCCGCCTCATCCTTTCCAGCTGCAGCATCCGGTCCTGGACGCGTGCCACGAGGCTTTCGCCGTGGACGCAGGGGGTGACCTCGATGCGCAGGTCCGCGCTCCTGCCGCCGCCTGCGGGGATGCACGCCGACCCGGACTGGGGGAACGGGGTTGCCTGGGTGCTCATCCCGGAGATTTCCTTGAAGGCCCTGAGAAGGGCGGCGGCGGCCCTCTTCTCGACGGGGGGAAGCATTTCCTTGCGCCCGGCCAGCTTCACAGAGACGTCCATCCAGGACTCCTGTTCGTCCAGGAGGATGTCCGACGCGCCGGCGGCAAAGGCGAAGCGCACGAGCTCCACCGCGACCTCGCGGGGGGTGTTGCCGTGAAAGTCCCAGGCCTCGGGCCGGGCCGCGCAGCCCTCACCGGCGCGGGGGAGCTCTCCCGGGGCCGCGGGCCCCGCGCGGCCCTCGAGTCCGGCGACGGCGCGGTCAAAGTCCGGCTCGGCAATCCGAAATCGCCGCACTTCCTGGTGGGTGAGCCTGCGAAGGGCCGAGACCGCGACCTCGTCCCCGGGATTGACCATGCCGACATCGAGCAGCAGCCCGTGCCTGAAGGCTGGCAGCAACCCGTGCCGCAGGCACGCCTCCCGCAGGTCCCGGTACGCGGCCGGGTCGGCATCATCGGCGGAGAAGGGGACGCAGG
>CAZGOX010000024.1:15271-18105 GCA_964527955.1 uncultured Opitutaceae bacterium
GTCCTCGCGGCCCGCGATGTCCCTTAAGTAAAGATAGGCCTCCGTGCCGAGGCTTTCGTGGGGGGCAAGCAGGCGGACGGGCACCCTGGCATAGAGGCCGACCGCGGTGCCCTCCCAGGCGTCGAGCCTCGCGAGGCAGTCCGGATCGACCTCCCATACCTCCCCCTCGATGGAGCGGCCGCCCTCGGGGGCGAGCACCATGCCGGGATAGCCGTCGAGCTGGTGGAGGCGGTACTCAGGCCGGGTGCGGGCCGCCCCAACGAGGCGCTGGCCGGCCAGGAAATGATGGCTGACGCCTCCGCTCTTGAGTGTGCCGTATAGGAATACGCTCGCCATGGCGATCGGGAGGAAATCGTCAACCGTGGCTGATTTCAACCGCGACCGCGGTGGCGTTGTCCCGGCCGGAATTCTCGATGGCCTCCCTCACCAACTTTCCCGCGAGATCGCCGATGGCGACTGGAGAAAGGAGGACTTCCTCGATCCGGCGGTCCCAGAGGCCGTCGACCACGCCGTCCGTGCAAAAGAGGAACCTGTCCCCGGGAAGGCAGGGAACCGCTCCGAACTGCGCCTCGGCAAACTGGGCGCTCGCGCCCAGGACCTGTTGCAGGGCGTTGCGGCGGGGGTGCGTCCGCGCCTCCCTCTCGTTGATCTTGCCCATGCGACGCAGCCAGCCGACGTGGGTATGGTCGCTTGTCAGCTGGCTCATGGGGCCGCCGGCGGGAACGTGGTAGATCCGGCTGTCGCCTATGTGGCTGAAATACATCCAGCCGGGCGTGAACCAGCCGAGGCTGAGGGTGGCCCCCATGCCTGCGCACTCGGGGTAGCTGCGGCCCATGAGGGTCAGGTCCCGGTGGATGGCCGCGATGATCTCGGCCAGGATTTCTACGTAGCCCTGCTTGGTGCCGCCGGCCGTGCGCCGGAAGCCACGGGGAAGGAGGCGCGTCACCTGATCGATCGAGATCCGGCTTGCGAACTCGCCTGAATGGGCGCCTCCCATGCCGTCGCTGACGGCGAAAACGCAGTCCTCGTCGGCGAGGGTTGCGCTGCCGGTCTTCCTGAGGCGGCGCACCGTCTGGCTGTCGAAGGCCAGCGCCAGGAATGCGTCCTCATTGTTGGACCGGAACGGGCCGCAGTCCGTCAGCCCAGACCAGCCCACGTGGATCGGATGGATCCGGGCATCGTGATGGTGACCGTGTGCTTGGTGCTTCATGGGGTCTTACGGCGGGGTCGGGTCCGGGGTCTCGAGGAGCGTGGCAAACTCGAAGTCGATGACGCAAAAACGACCGTCGGACGCCCGGTAGGTGACATTGCGGATGTCCGGATCGTCGTGCCTGACGCCGAAAGGCTCAAGCTCCGCGAAAAGCTCCCTTCGCCGCTCCTCCCCCAGGTGCTCCACGCGCGAGCCGCAGTTGGTAGTGATAATCTTAAGGGCCTCCGGCTCAACGGCCAGCAGGCGCGGCACGAACGTGCATCCCTTGGCCTCCAGCAACCGGAGAACGCGGACCTCGTTCGTGAAGCGTTCCGAGGCCTTCGGTCCGCGGAAGGTCTTGTGAACCCGGCCATCGTACCCGATTCGCACGAGAGCGCGGGCCGTGTCTTTGATCTCGTGCATCGCAATCCGGATTGTCCCACCGCCGCCTCCAGAGGCAAGCGCTAGGCACCCGACAAAAAAAGCTTACACGGCATTAAAAAAATGTTAAACGCCCATTTCGATTTGGCATCCCACGTGCTGAATGCAAAGTTCAAAACGGTCACCAAAACCGGACCCATCCGTACCGATAAGGCCCCCACACAACCCAATCAGACATGGCTAAACTCAAACTGGAATACATCTGGCTCGACGGTTACACTCCCATCGCGAGTCTTCGCAGCAAGACCAAGATCGTCGATGGCGATCCCGCCAAGCTGGCCCTCGCCGACCTCCCCATTTGGGGCTTCGACGGGAGTTCAACGCAGCAAGCTGAAGGCAAGAGCTCGGACTGTCTGCTCAAGCCGGTGGCTCTCTATCCCGACATAACCCGGAAAAATGGATTTCTGGTCATGTCCGAGGTGTTGCTGCCGAGTGGCGAGCCGCATCCGAGCAATGGCCGCGCCACGATCCTCGACGACCCGGGCGCCTGGTTTGGCTATGAACAGGAGTACTTTTTTTGGAAGGACGGCCGCCCGCTCGGCTTCCCGGCAGCCGGATTCCCGGCTCCCCAGGGCCCGTACTACACCGGCGTCGGCTACAAGTTCGTCGGTGACGTGGCGCGCACGATTGTCGAGGAGCACATCGACATCTGTGTTGCCGCGGGGATCAACATCGAGGGCATCAACTCCGAGGTCGCAAAGGGCCAGTGGGAATTCCAGATCTTCGGCAAGGGCTCCAAGTCGGCCGCCGACCAGATGTGGACCGCCCGCTACATCATGCTGCGGGCCTGTGAGAAGTACGGCATCGACATCGAGTGGCAGTGCAAGCCGATCAAGGGCGACTGGAACGGCTCGGGCATGCATGCCAACTTCTCGACCACGTACATGCGCGAGGTGGGCGGCAAGGCCTACTTCGAGGCGCTCATGGCCGCGTTCAACACCCACCGCGACGAGCACATCGCCGTCTACGGTCCCGACAATCACCTGCGGTTGACCGGTCTCCACGAGACCCAGTCGATCGACAAGTTCAGCTACGGCCTGGCCGACCGCGGAGCGTCCGTCCGCGTTCCGCACAGCTTCGTCAACAGCGGATACAAGGGCTACCTCGAGGATCGCCGTCCGAATTCGGCGGCCGATCCGTACCTGGTCGCCTCGCGGATCCTCAAGACGATCAGCACCGTCCCGAAGCCGTAAGGCCCGGTTCT
>CAZGOX010000025.1:0-18086 GCA_964527955.1 uncultured Opitutaceae bacterium
AGCGGCGGAGTCCCGGTTATGGGACGGATTCGTCCCGCATCCGATCTGAAGGCGGCGGATCAGGAGGTGATCGCAACTGTGTTTTTATTTGTATATCAATAAGTTAAGTAATTATCTCTGGACTGGCACAGAGCCTGCAAAGAACGCTCAGGAATCATGGATATCGTCCGCCCATCCCAAGCCCGCGCGAAGCTCAAGAAACGCATCATCCTCGGCGCGATCGCCGCCGTTGCGCTGGTCGGCATCACCGTGGCCCTGGCCCGTCTGAAGCCCGCCGCTCCGACCGTCGACAGGAGCCTAGTCTGGATCGGCACGGTCAAGCGCGGGCCCATGGTCAGGCAGGTGCGCGGACCGGGAACCCTCGTGCCCGAGGACATTACGTGGCTGGCCGCCCGCACGCTCGGCCGCGTGGACCGCATCGTCCTTCATCCGGGAGCCATCGTAAAACCCGACAGCGTGATCCTCATCCTAAGCAACCCCGATGTCGTCCAGGCGGCAAGCGACGCAGACTCCCAACTCAAGGCAGGCCAGGCCGAGCTCGCCAACCTTAGGATGACCCTGCAGGGAGCCGAGCTGAGCGCCGAGTCAGAGGCAGCGACCGCAAAGGCGAACTTTGAGCAGGCCAGCATGACCGCGGACGTCGACGAGGGGCTGTTCAAGGACGGACTCGTCGGGGAGCTGCAGCTTCGGCTTGCGCGGGTGAGCGCGGCGCAGGCCAAGGAACTGAACGCCATCGCCGAGAAGAGGTGCGTCTTTGCCAAGGAATCCTCGGCGCCCCAGTTGGCCGTGAAGCAGGCCGAAGTGGACCGACTCGCCGACCAGGCAACGCTAAAGCGGAGCGAGGCCAATGCCCTACAAGTGACCGCGGGCATGAGCGGCGTCCTCCAGGTGGTCCCGGTCGAGGTCGGCGCCGAGCTGCAACCCGGGACCAATCTCGCCCGCGTAGCCGATCCCACCCGCCTCAAGGCCCAGGTCCAGATCGCCGAGACCCAGGCGAAGGACATCCAGCTCGGGCAGCGCGCCGAGATCGACACCCGGAACGGGGTCGCGGCCGGCACCGTCTCGCGGATCGATCCCTCGGTGCAAAACGGGACGGTGACCGTGGACATCGCCCTTCCCGGGCCCCTTCCCGCGGGCGCGCGCCCGGACCTCTCCGTCGACGGGACGATCGAGCTCGAGCGCCTGGAAGACGTCGTCTTCGTGGACCGCCCCGCCTTTGGCCAGGAGCGCAGCACGGTCGGGATCTTCAAGCTCGACTCGGACGGCACCTATGCGGCGCGCACCCAGGTCCAGCTCGGCAGAAGCTCCGTCAGCACCATCGAGATCGTGCAGGGGCTGGTCCCCGGCGACCGCGTCATCCTTTCCGATATGTCCCAGTGGGACGCCAATGACCGCATCAAACTCAACTAAACCCGCCATGTCCGACCCCCTCATCAAACTAGACAATGTGACCAAGGTCTTCCTGACCGACGAAATCGAGACGCACGCCCTCTCCGGCATCCATCTCGACATCGCCAAGGGGGAATACGTCTCCATCGCAGGCCCGTCCGGCTGCGGCAAGTCAACGCTCCTCTCGATCCTCGGGCTCCTGGACACGCCGACCGACGGCACGTACCTGTTGAACGGGCGGCTCGTGCAGGGACTCACCCTTTCGGAGCGGGCGCGCATCCGGAACCGGGAGATCGGGTTCATCTTCCAGTCGTTCAACCTGATCGGCGACCTCACCGTGTATGAGAACGTCGAGCTGCCCCTGACCTACCGGGGACTGCCCGCCTCGGAGCGGAGGCAACGCGCGACCGAGGCCCTGGAAAAGGTTGGCATGGGCCACCGCGCGAAACACCTGCCGGCCCAGCTTTCGGGCGGCCAGCAGCAGCGCGTCGCCGTCGCCCGGGCTCTTGCGGGAAACCCCGCCGTGCTCCTGGCCGACGAGCCCACCGGAAACCTGGATTCCAAGAACGGCGACGCCGTCATGGACCTTCTCCACGCACTCCACAAGGGAGGCGCCACCATCCTGATGGTCACCCACGACACCCGATTCGCCCGCCACGCCGACCGCACGGTTCACCTGTTTGACGGCAGCGTGGTCGACGAGGAGGTAAGCCGGAAAAACGAATCCTAAGCTCCCCTCACCATGTTCCTCGAGACGTTTCTTCAGGATATCCGCATCGGGCTCCGGATTCTCATCAAGGAGCGCTCGTTCTGCCTGCTGGCCGTCGCAGTCCTTGGAATCGGGATCTGCGCGGTGACGACACAGTTCTCGATCCTGGACGGGACGCTCCTCCGTGGGTTGCCGTTTCCCAACCAGAGCCAGCTGGTCGACCTGCAGCTGCGCGATCCGTCGCAGCCGGTCGGGATCGGCTCGGGGGCGAACGCCCCGGACTATCTGGATTTTGTCTCGGGCCAGACCTCCTTCCAGGGCCTGACCGCCTACCTTAGCGGCTCGACGATTGACCTCACTGTGAACGGCGTGCCGCGCCGCTACACGGGAAGCTACGTCACCGACAATTTCTTCTCGCTCCTGGGCGTCAAACCCATGCTCGGCCGGGATTTTCAGCCCGGCGACAACAAGGCGGGCGCGGCCCGCGTCATCGTCCTGGGGCATGCGGTATGGGAGAGGGACTTTGGAAGCGACCCGGACATCGTCGGGAAACCCCTGCGGTTGAATGGGGCGAGCGCAACCATCATAGGGGTGATGCCGCCCGGGTTCGAGTTTCCCGTGAGTGAAGAGCTCTGGGTGCCGGTCTTCAGCCAGTTCCCGCCGCTTCCCCGCGGGGACCCCCGATCGATCGGGGTATCCATCATCGGCCGGCTCCGGCCGGGGGTGACGATCGCCCAGGCCAGGAACGAGTGCGACGGCCTCGCGAGGGCCATGGCGCTGGCCAATCCGAAGACCAACCGCGCGCTCACCGAGTCCCAGATTCAGCCCTTCATCTATAATTTCGTCGGCCAGCAGGTAAGGGCGGTCCTTTATGTCATGCTGGGCGCGGTCGCCGTGGTTCTCCTGATCGCCTGCGTGAACATCATGAACATGCAGCTCGCGAGGGCCACCCTGCGCTCCAAGGAGCTGGCGGTCCGCGGGGCGCTCGGCGCCACCCGCGTCCGGCTGGTGCGCCAGATGCTCACCGAGGGGCTGCTGCTCGCGGCGATCGGGGCCGCGGCCGGGGTCGTCCTATCGCGATGGGCCGTCCAGGAAATCGGCCGCGCCGTCCGGAACGCAACCTTCCCCATCCCCTATTGGATCCATTTTGAAATCGACGCGCGGATCCTGGCCTTCGTCGTCGGAATCACGATGTTCGCGGCCCTTCTCTCAAGCCTGCTTCCGGCGCTCATGGCCTCCCGGGCAAATGCCTCGGACGCCCTCAAGGAATCGGGCCGGGGCAACACGGGCCGGTTCATCAACGCATCAACGCGCATCATGGTCATCGGCCAGATCGCCCTGACCTGCGCGCTCCTGATCCTCTCGGCCCTGATGACCAAGTCCATCCTGAACCAGCAGATGGCCAACTACGGGTACGACGGGGACGCCGTGCTCACCGCCCGGCTCGGCCTGTTTCAGGACGTCTACCCTACGCCCCAGGCAAGGCAGGCATTCTTCACGAAGGCCCTCCGCGAACTCCGCGCCGATCCCGCGGTCGCCGGTGCCGCCATCACCAGCAACTTCCGTATGACATTCAGCGGGACGACCCAGTTTGAGGTCGAGGGCGAGAAATACGCCAAGGACAACGACCGGCAGCAGGGCACCATCGAGAACGTGTCCGACGGCTACTTCTCGACGCTTGGCATCCGTGTCCTCCAGGGCCGCGAATTCCGGACCGACGACTCCGACGAGCGGCAGCCCGTGGCCATGGTGAACGAGGAGTTCGCCCGCAAGCACTTTGGCGGCCAGAGCCCGATAGGCCGCCGCATCCGGATCTTCGACCCCGTGAACCCGGCTGCGTGGCGGACGATTGTCGGCCTCGTGCCCGACACGTTGATGCAGGGCCCCTTCACCAACGCCCGCGTGGTCGGAGGCGGATTCTTCGTTCCCCTGTCGGCGCCCATTCCACCGCAGTTCGCGACGGTGATTGCGCGGCCGAGGGGCGGGCCGCCTGACGCGCTCACCGGCTCGCTTCGGCGGGACATCGCACGTGTGGATCCCGACCTGCCCATCTACTTTGTCGGCACGCCCAACCTGCTACACGACCAGATCCTGGCCCAGTCCCGCATCATCTCCTCCATGTTCACGATCTTCGGCCTGGTCGGGATCATCCTGGCATCCGTCGGACTGTACGGCGTCATGTCCTTTGCGGTGAATCAGCGACGGCAGGAATTCGGGATCCGGATGGCGCTCGGCGCGGACAACCAGAACATCCTGGCGATGGTGATGCGCCAGGGTGCATGGCAGCTCGCAATCGGGCTCACTCTTGGAATCGGCGCGACCCTTGCGCTGGCGCTTGTCGGGGGGAGCAGCCTCGGCGCGGTCTTCTTCAAGGTGAATCCCCGCGACCCGGCGATCTATGCCCTGATTGCCGTGATCCTGAGCGCCGTTGCGGGCGTTGCCTGCTGGGTCCCTGCCCGCCGCGCGACCCGCGTCGACCCGATGATCGCGCTCAGGACCGAATGACCGGACTCCCGGGCCCCCTTCAGCCCTCCCTCCCATGAAATTCGCGTACCGGCAATTGATCAAGAGCCCGGGCTTCACGGCCGTGGCCCTCCTGACGCTGGCCCTGGGGATCGGGGTCAACACCTCCACGTTCACGCTGGTGAACGCGCTTCTGTTCCGCCTGCCGCCCTACCCGTCTCCCGACCAGCTGGTGCAGGTATTCCGAACGGCGCCGCAGGTGCAATTTGGGAGGATGTCCCCGGCCAACGTGCGCGATGTCGTCGAACAGAACTCGGTCTTTGCAGCGGCAGCCCCCTACTGTTTCAACAACGTAAACCTATCCCAGCCGGGCCAGCCTGCGGAACGCGTCCCGGCGTTGAACGTCGCCGGCAAGTTTTTCACGACCCTGGGCGTGGGTCCGTTTCTCGGCCGGACCTTTACGCCTGCAGACGACCGGCCGGGCCACAACGATGTCGTCCTCGTCAGTGATCACTTTTGGAGGGAGAAACTCGGAGGCAATCCCCAGGCCGTCGGCACGGTCCTGCGGCTGGACGGGAAGACGGTCACCGTCATCGGTGTGATGCCCGCGTCCTGCCAGGACATCATGAGTTTTGGGCCGGTGGACATTTGGGAACCCCTGGGATACGACGAACTCAGCTGGCGGATCCGGGACAACAATTGGCTCAACCTCATGGCCAGGCTAAAGCCCGGAACGACGCTCGCCCAGGCGCAGGCCGGGCTGAGCACGATCGCGGCCAGGCTCGCCCACGACTTTCCGGCCACCAATGCGGCGAGCGGGCTGACCGTCGGGACCTACTCCTACTTCCGGAGTGCGGGCGGCACACGCGAGATCTCATGGGTCATCATGGGCCTGACCCTTTCGGTTCTCCTGATCGCCTGCGTGAACCTTGCCAACCTTCAGCTCGCCCGGACGTCGGGAAGGATCCGCGAACACGCCGTGCGCATCGCCCTCGGCGCTTCCCGCGGGCAGCTCGTCCGCCAGCTGCTCGCGGAGAGCATCCTGCTTTCCCTGCTCGGCGGAGCGCTGGGCCTGCTGCTTGCGTCCTGGGGAAACAAGATCCTGAGCAGCCGGATCCAGACCGACATCTTTGCACCCGGATCCGGGTTCGACCTTCCGATCGACTACCGGGTGATGGGGTTTCTTCTTCTCGCGTCGGTCGGCACCGGGGTGCTCTTCGGCCTGATGCCAGCCTGGATCGCGTCGCGGACCAACGTGAATTCGGCCCTGAAGCAGGGATCGCGCGGCTCGACCGGGGACCGTTCCAAGCACCGCCTCCGCCAGGTGCTGGTCGTCGCCGAGCTGTCGCTGGCGCTCGCGGCGCTGGCCGGCGCGGCCTATTTTGTCCGCGGCGTCCAGAGGTTTGCCCAGGTCGATGCGGGCTGGCGCGTCGGAAACCTCCTCACGGGCAACTTCCAGCTGCCCTATAACGATTCCTACAAGAACGACGACCAGGTGAGGAAAATGGTCGATCGACTGGAGTCGCAACTGGCCGGCCTGCCGGGCGTGGATCACGTCGCGATCTCGGGCTCTGTTCCGATCTACTACTTCTCGGGTTCAGCAAACGTCGTGGCCCAGGGGCAGGAGGCGCCGCCCAAGGGCAAGGAGCCCCAGGTCGACATGGAGCGGGTGACGCCGGGATTCTTTCCCGCCCTGGGATACCAGCTTCTGGCCGGCAGGCTCTTCACGGCAGAGGATCGCGGCAACACCCGGCCGGTTGTGATCATCAATTCCGCCCTCGCCAATCACTTCTGGCCGAACGGGGACGCGATCGGCCACCGCATCGGCAGTCCCGATCCCACCAAGCCGGGCTGGCAGGAGATCGTCGGCATCGTGAATGACGTCAAGCTGGCCGGAAATCCCAACACCACCGAGACGCGCTTCCAGGGATACCGGCCTTTCGCCCAGGATCCCGAGCACTGGCTCACGCTGAGCGTGCACAGCCAGGGTTCGGCGGGGAACATGTCGGAGTCCGTCCGCAAGGTCGTGGCCGGCGTCGATCCCGACCTCGCGGTCTATGGCCTGTCCACGGCCCGGGACTCCATAGACCGCGCCGGCAGGAATGTGGGTGTCGTCGGGGAGTTGCTCACGTTTGCGGCCTTGCTGGGCCTGCTGATCGCCCTGGTGGGAATCTATGGGGTGATTGCGAACCTGTCGGTGCAGCGCACCCAGGAGATTGGGATACGCATGGCGCTCGGGGCGCAGGCGCGTTCCGTCCTCTGGCTGATCCTGCGAAACGGGGTCTGGCTCGCGGGAATCGGCACCGCCATCGGGCTGGCCCTTGCCTTTGGCCTGTCCTGGGTTCTTGGACGGGCCATGCCGAGCATTCCGGGCAAGGATCCCGGGCTGGTCCTCGCGCTGGCGGCCATGCTTGCTTCGGCCACGCTCTTCGCCTGCTGGCTGCCCGCCCTGAGGGCGACCCGGGTGAACCCGGTCGACGCGCTCAGGGCGGAATAGGGTCCGCGCTAGGCGGCGTTTGTCAGGACAAGCTCCGCGATCTCCGGAGTCACCTCGCCCTTTTCGCCAAAGCTCACCAGGCCGCGGGTCCTGAGCCTGGCCGCGACCACCGACGCGACCGCAACCTCGACGCCGTAGTCGGAGAGGCGCGTCCGCAGGCCGAGCGCCTCGTAGAACCCCCGGGTCTTCCCGATCGCCGCGTCGATGCGGGCGGATTCGGAGCCTTCGCGAATCCCCCAGACCCGCTCCCCGTACTGGAGCAGCTTCGCGCCCTTCGAGGCCCGGCGCACGTTGAGCAGGCTCGGCATGATGACCGCGAGGGTGCGGGCGTGGTCGATGCCGTGAAGGGCGGTCAGCTCGTGACCGATCATGTGGCTCGACCAGTCCTGGGGCACCCCGGCGCCAATCGCCCCATTGAGCGCCCAGGTCGCGGCCCAGACGACGTTCGCCCGCGCGTCGTAGTCGGACGGATTCCGGACGGACTTCGGTCCCTCGTCGATCAGGACCTTCATCACCGACTCCGCAAAGCGATCCTGGATGGCAGCACTGGCGGGAAACGTCATGTACTGCTCGATCACATGGGTAAAGGCGTCTGCAACCCCGTTCGCAATCTGCCTCTCCGGAAGCGTGAACGTCGTCTCAGGGTCGAGGATCGAGAATTTCGGGAAGACGAGCGGCGTGATGAAGGCGAGTTTCTGCCCAAGCGCGCGGCGGCTGATGACCGACGCGCCGTTCGCCTCCGACCCGGTTCCCGGCAGCGTCAGGACGACGCCGATCGGCAGCGCGGACTGGAGCTTGGATCCCCGGGTCAGGAGGATCTCCCAGGAGTCGCCGGCATAGTTCGCCGCGGCCGCGACAAACTTCGCGCCGTCGGCCACGGAGCCCCCTCCGACCGCCAGGATCCAGTCGATCTTCTCACGGCGGACGATCTCGACGGCCTTCATCAGGGTGTCGAAGTCCGGGTTTGCCTCGACGCCAAAGAACTCGCGGACAGAGCGGGTTCCCAGCGCCTTGAGCACCTGGGCGTGGACGCCGTTTGTCCGGATGCTGCCGCCGCCGGCCAGCAGGAGGACCTTTGCGGCCGCAGGCAGCTCCTTGTCGATCGCGGCAATCTGCCCGCGTCCAAAGTGAATCCGGGTCGGATTTTGGTACGTGAAGTTGTCCATGGCGTGGCGTGTACGTTTTACTGAAATGGGCAAAATCGCAACTGCCGGGTTTCCGCCGCGGCGAATCGGATGGCAATCCCTCCGTTCCAGGATTGCTTCCATCCCGCCGCCTACTTACTATCCCCCAATCCGTTGCTGATGTGCCGACCTGCGCCCGGATACCCCAATTGAACCCTTGATGAAGCTCGTTGGAGCCATGCTTCTGATTCTGCCCCTTCTTCCAACCCTGCTCGGCGGAGTCTCCGGCGACGCGGGGTCCGCATCCGCTTCCGGGGATAAGGGAATCGCTCCCGAGATCCTGCGCAGCTTCGCCGCCAGCGCGGACAAGGACGTGCGCGCCGACATCCTTCGATACTGGCTGGACCATGCGCGCGACCGCGAGCGGGGAGGATTCTACGGGGTGATCACGGCCGACGGCACCGCAAAGCCCGATGCGCCGCGCGGCGCGCTGCTGACCTGCCGCATCCTATGGACCTTCTCGGCGGCGTACCGGCGCTACCAAGACCCGCAATACCTCGAGATGGCCGCATGGGCCTACCGAGACCTGGTCGAGCGTTTCTGGGACAGGGAGAACGGCGGGCTGTACTGGGAAGTCTCGCCGGACGGCCAGCCGGTCGACGACAGGAAGCAGGTCTACCTGCAGGTCTTCGGGATCTATGGCCTGGCGGAATATTTCCGCGCGACCGGGGACAAGGCTGCCCTTGACAGGGCGATCGAGACCTACCGGCTCGTGGAACTCCACGCCAAGGATCCCGTTCACGGCGGCTATTTTGAGGTCTACAGCAGGGATTGGGTCCGAAATCAGGACTCGCGGGTGGGATTGGTGGGCCCAGACAACGCAAAGTCGCAGAACACCCACATCCACATCCTCGAAGCCTACACGAACCTGCTTCGGGTCTGGCCGGACCCGGGACTTCGCGACAGCCAGCGGGCTCTCACGGAGATCATCCTCGACAGGATCATCGACCCGAGGACCCATCATCTCGTGCTGTTCCTGGATGCCACCTGGAAGCCCGTTTCCTCGCATTTCTCCTACGGCCATGACATCGAGTTGAGCTGGCTGGTGGTCGAGGCGGCGCACGTCCTCGGCGATCCGGCGCTGGTGTCCAAGGCGGAGGCAATGGCGCTGAAGATCGCGGACACCACGCTTCGCGAGGGCATCGACGCGCAGGGAGGCGTCTACAACGAGGGCACGGCCGAAGGCGTCACCGACGCGGGCAAGGAATGGTGGCCCCAGGCCGAGGCCGTCGTCGGATTCCTGAACGCGTACCAGATTTCCCGGGATCCCCGATATTTTGCCGCAGCGCTCCATACGTGGAAGTTCATCCAGGAAAAGTTCGTCGACCGCCGCCTGGGCGACTGGTACCAGACCCTCGACGCGAACAATGTGATGGTGCCTCGCCCCAAGGTGACGGTGTGGAAGTGCCCCTACCACAACAGCCGTTGCTGCCTGGAAACCATCGAGCGCCTGGATGAGCTGTCAGGAGGCAAGGAGTAGCTCGAGCATCTTTCGGTCGAGCTTGTGCCCGCGGAAGTCCTCGTAGGCAACGTCACTTCGGCCGCTGTCGAGAATCCCGAAGGGCCCTCTCAGGTTCCACATGGACCAGCCCCAGCCGGCCTCCTTCCAAAGCGCGGTGAGGTCGGTCATCCACCCGAGGCAGGCGTCGTGCGGCGTGCGATTGAAGCAGCCCCACTCGCCGACGTGCACGGGCACTCCCTGGCGCACGAGCGGCTCCCAGACCCCCATCATCACCTCCCGCAGCTTCTCGCGGTTCCACAGGCGTCCCCTGTCGTCCACCATGGGCCACGTGGGAGGCGCGAAGGATTCAAATTCTCGGTGCGGCACCCAGCCGGCCGTGTAGTGGCTGACCATCTTGGGCTGGTAGCAGTGGATGCTCTGGGCAATTCCGAGGTCCACGAGCCCGAGGACCGGGGTTTGGCCGATGTCGGCCCCGTCGGCGACGACAAGCCGGTCCGGACTCACCTCGCGGATTGCGCCGGTGAGGGCGCGCACGATGTCGACGTAGCGGGACTGATCGGCCATGAATGGCGGCTCGTTCAGCAGGTCGAAGCTGAGCCGGCTGCCCGGTATGCCCTTGTACCTCTCCGCAAGGAACCGCCAGTGGTGGATCGCCGCCGCCAGGGCCGCATCCATCGAGTCCTTCGGGCTGTCGAAGAGGAGGTGCGGCTCGAGCTCCCGTCGGTTCACGCAATACCCGGGAATCCTATGCAGGCAGAGGTTGACATGGATTCCATGCTGCCTGCCCCACTCGACCGCCCTGTCGACGGGATCCAGCGAGGATTCGTCGATCGTCATCCAGTCCGACGGCTTTGACCACACCCAGTACGAGAGGGGCAGCCTGGCGAAGTCAAAGCCCCACTCCGCCATCCATTCGAAGTCCGATTCGTGGTACTCGGGCTTTCCAAACCAGGTCTTGCCGCCCGCCAACTCCGTCAAATTGAACCCGCGCCTGCGGGGAACGCTCGGCTGGACGGTCCCCTTGCTGCCGGGCTCGGCCCTGGCGATGGGCGGAAGGAGCATGCCGGCGGCTGCCGCCGTGGAGGATGCGATAAATTCCCGTCGTGTCATCGTCAGGATTGAGAAATTGCCAAAAACCCGGACATTGCCAGCTCCGAAAGCCGTGCCCCAACCATGAATCCGCCTCCGCTCGAGTCGACCAAGCGCCTGCTGCCCTGGCTCGTTGCTGTCGCCTTCTTCATGGAGTCGCTGGACACCACGATCCTCAATACGGCGGTCCCCACGATCGCCGGGGCGCTCGGCGTGGCGGCCCTGAGCATGAAGGCGGCACTCACCAGCTATACCCTGAGCCTCGCAGTGTTCATCCCGATCAGCGGCTGGATCGCCGACCGCTTCGGCACGCGGCGCGTGTTCTTCTCCGCGATCGCGATCTTCACGTTCGGCTCCCTTCTCTGCGGGCTCTCCGTGGACATGCCGATGCTCGTCGCTTCCCGCGTGCTCCAGGGATGCGGCGGCGCCTTGATGGTCCCGGTGGGCCGCGTGACGCTTGTCCGCACCTTCCTCAAGTCCGAGCTGGTCCAGGCGATGAGCTTTGTCGCGATCCCCGCCCTGATCGGGCCGTTTCTGGGCCCGCTGGCCGGCGGGTTTCTCGTCACCTATTTTCACTGGAGGGCGATATTCTTCGTCAACATTCCGATCGGAGTCGCCGGCCTCTACCTGGTGCACCGGCACATGCCCGACTACCGCACCGAACGCCATGTCCCGCTGGATTTTGTCGGGCTCGTCCTGTTCGGGTCGGGGATCGGCCTGCTCTCGTATGTCCTCGAGGTGTTCGGCGAGCACGGCCTCAGCCTGAAGCCCGTCCTGTTCCTCCTGGCCGTGTCGGTCCTGCTGCTGGCGGCCTACCTGCAGCACGCGAAAGGGGTCAGGTATCCGCTCCTGCGCCTGAAGCTCTTCCAAATCCGGACCTTCAGGGCCGCGGTTGTGGGGAGCTTTGTCACGAGGCTCGGGATTGGGGGTCTGCCGTTCCTGCTCCCGCTCCTCTACCAGATAGGGCTGGGCTATTCGCCGATCCAGTCGGGCCTCCTGATCATGCCCCAGCCGCTCGCGGCGATGACCTTGAAGGTGTTCATGCCCAGGATCATCATGAGGTTTGGTTACCGGAACGTGCTGCTGTCGAATACGATCCTGATCGGGGCCGTCATCGTGGCCTTCATGACCATTGCGCCCGGGACCCCCGTGTGGCTGATCGTCGTCGAGGCGTTTTCGTTCGGCTTTTTCTCCTCCCTGCAATTCACCTGCATGAACACGCTTGTCTATGCGGACCTGACTCCGGCCAACACCAGCATGGGCAGCAGCATCGCGAGCACGGTCCAGCAGATGTCGATGAGCTTCGGCGTGGCGATCTCCTCCCTCCTCACCGTCCTGGTGTTGGGCGGTGACCGTCAGCCGACGCCGGCCGGGATGATATCGGGGATCCACAGGACGTTCCTCATCCTGGGCGCCCTGACCGTCTGCTCGGCGCTTGTCTTCCGAAGGCTCGGCGCGACCGACGGGGCCGCGGTGAGCAACCACCAAATCTAGCCTAGCCGTTTGCGGGCGTCAGCCGCAGGAACAGGACGTCGTGGGAGTCGACCGTCGCCGTGTACGGCGTCGGCGCGGTTCCCACATCCTTCTTCGACCAGAGGTCGCGGACCTTGTAGTACTGCGCGTCCAGGAACGTGAGGTCGGACCAGTTGACAGTCAGGCTCGCGGGGGCCTTCCCGGTATTGAGCACGCACACGGCCCACTCCTTGTTGGAGAGTTCCTTGGCCCAGATCTCGACCCCTTTCTTCGTGTCGACAAGGAAGCGGAAGCCCTGGTGCCCCAGCGGGTCCTGGTCCACGGCGATCGCGTCCTTGTTGGTCAGGATGTCCCTGACCGCAGGGGTCATCACCCGGACGTCGTTGCCGGCGATCAGGGGCGCCGCCAGCAGGCACCAGAAGCTGAAATGGGCGCGGGACTCGGCGAGCGTCAGGCCCTGATTGCCAACCTCCAGCATGTCGGGATCGTTCCAGTGGCCCGGCCCCGCGTACTTCTCGAGGCCGACCTGCTTGTCGAGGTTCACCTTCCAGCCGCTGCTCCACTTGTTGATCCCATCGTAGGAGGCATAGATGTCGCCCGTGGTCCTCCAAAGGTGGCCAACCGGCTCGGCCCAGAGCCAGGGCTGGTTCTGTCCCCACTCGCAGAGGCTGAAGACAATGGGCCTGCCCGCGGCCGTGAGCGCGTCGCTCATGATCCGGTACGTCTCGGGGCCGTTTGCGGTCCCGTGGTCGCACCAGTCGTACTTGAGGTAGTCCACGCCCCACGAGGCGTAGAGCCGCGCGTCCTGGAACTCGTGACCCCGGCTGCCGGGGAACCCCGCGCAGGTCGTTGCGCCGGCGCAGTTATAGATCCCGAACTTGAACCCGCGGGCATGGAGATAGTCGCCCAATGCCTTCATCCCGTGGGGAAACTTCACCGGGTCACCGACCAGGTCTCCGTTTGCGTCGCGCTTCATCGACATCCAGGTGTCGTCGAGGACGATGTAGACATACCCCGCGTCGCGCATCCCGCTGGCGACCATCGTGTCGGCGGTCTGCTCGACCAGGGTCTCGCTGATATTCGAGGCAAATGTGTTCCAGGTGTTCCAGCCCATCGGGGGGGTCATCGCGAGGCCGTCGAACTTTCGGGCGAAGACGGGAATTGAGAGACAGAGGAACAGGCAGAGGAGTTTCTTCATGGGGTTCGGGAAGGAATTCCGATGCTAAGCGCGGGCCGTAGGGGTTGTAAAGCCGGGTCAATACCCGGGCTTGAGCCGCAGCAGCGCCACGTCGTGGGGGGCGATCGTCGTTGAGTAGAGGGCCGGTGTCCGGCCCATGGGCGCCTTGGCCCAGAGGTCGCGGAGATGGTAGTACTGGCCTGACAGAAAGGTGATGTCCTGCCAGTCGACCGTGCAGGCGACCGGGGTAGATCCGTTGTTCAGCAGGCACACAGCCCATTCGCCTCCGGAAAGTTCCTTGGCCCAGATCTCGACATGGTTCTTGGAGTCGACCCGGAAGCGAAATCCTTCCCGGCCCAGCGGATCCTGGTCCAGTGCAATCACCTCGCGGTTGGTCAGGATGTCGCGGACCTCGGGGGTCATGTGCCGGACGTCGTTCCCGGCGATCAGGGGGGCAGCCAGCATGCACCAGAGACTGAAGTGCGCCCTGGACTCGGAAAGCGTCAGGCTCCCGTTGCCCACCTCGAGCATATCGGGATCGTTCCAGCGCCCGGGCCCCGCATATCCTGCCAGGCCGACCTGGAGGTCGAGGATCTGCTTTACGCGCTCGTAGCTTGGATAGATGTCCTCGGTCGTCCGCCACAACTCGGCGACCGGGCCGCCCCAGAGCCACGGCTTGCTCTGCCCCCATTCGCAGAGGCTCAGCACCATGGGCCGGCCGGCCTCGCGGAGGGCATCCCTCATGATCCGGTAGGTTTCAGGCGCATTTGCGGTGCCCGTGTAGCACCAGTCCTCCTTCAGGTAGTCCACGCCCCACGAGGCATACCGGCGCGCATCCTGAAACTCATGCCCGCGCTCGCCGGGAAATCCCGCGCAGGTAAGGGAGCCTGCGCAGTTGTAGATCCCGAACTTGAACCCCCGTGCGTGCAGGAAGTCGCCGAGCGCCTTCATGCCGTGGGGAAACTTCACCGGGTCGCCGGCCAGGTCTCCGTTCGCGTCCCGCTCCTTGGCGGACCACGTGTCGTCCAGGTTTACGTACACGTACCCGGCGTCGCGCATGCCGTTCGCGATCATGGCCTGGGCCGTCTGCTCGATGAGGGCCTCGTTGATGCCCGCCTGGAACGTGTTCCAGGAGTTCCAGCCCATCGGCGGGGTCGGGGCCAGGTTCTCGAACTTCTGTCCGAAGCCGGCGCTTGCGATGCAAAGAAACAGGGGCAACAGCCTTTTCATGGGGGTATGGGAGTCTCCTCTTTTAGCTGGCAGCTCGCCGCACAAAGTCGACATATATGCCACCCCGCATGCCCCGCATCAGCGAATTGTCCCCGAGGCAATGGAAGTCCGGAGCGGCCGCCTGGCTGGGCTGGCTCTTCGACGGCCTGGAGCTGCACCTCTACACGCTGGTAGCCGCGCCGCTTGTCGTCGGCCTGCTGGGGGCCGCGAGCACCGCGGATCCGGCGGTAAAGGAGAAGAGCGCCTATATTCAGGCCGCCTTCCTCGTGGGTTGGGCTGTGGGCGGAGCCTTTTTCGGGCGCCTGGGCGACCGCCTGGGCCGCAGCAGAACGCTCGCGCTTACCGTCCTCACCTACGCCCTCTGCACGGGTTTGTGCGCGTTTGCCCAGACGTGGTGGCAGCTGATGATCTTCCGGTTCATCGCGGCCCTTGGGATCGGCGGCGAGTGGGCCGTAGGCGCCTGCCTTCTCGCCGAGACATGGCCTGCCTCCTGGAGGCCGTGGCTCGCGGCAATCCTGCAAACCGCGGTCAACGTGGGGATCCTTGCCGCGGCTACCACGGTCACGTTTCTCTCGTCGCTACCCCACCCGCCGCCCGTGCGGTTTGTCTTCCTGATCGGCGTACTCCCGGCGCTGCTGGTGTTCTGGATCAGGAGAAAGGTGCCCGAGCCCGAGGCATGGGAGCAGGCCGCCCACACCATGCGCACGCGGCCGCGCGTCCGCGACCTGTTCAAGGGAGACGTGGCGCGGACCACCTGGCACACCACCGCAGTCTGCGCCCTCGGCCTTTCGGGATGGTGGCTGTTCATCTTCTGGCACCCGCAGCACCTGCGCCAGCTGCTCGAGGCCGCCGGCACGCCCCCCGACGAGATCACCCGCCGGGTCGCCGGCGTGTTCTTTGCCGTCAACGTGCTCTCGATCGTCGGGAATTTCTTCGCGGGCTGGCTGGCCTCCCTCATCGGGAGCCGCCGCGCGATCATCCTGATGTTTTTTGGCCTCTTCGGCGGCATGGTCGGCGCGTACGCGGTTCCCCACAGTTTCAGCGAACTGGCTCTGTTCTGGGTGCCGATGGTCGGGTTCTTCTCCGGCCTGTGGGGGTTGTTCACCATGTACCTGCCCCCGCTCTTCCCCACCCTCCTTAGGACGACCGGCGCCGGCTTCTGCTATAATATCGGCCGCATCGCGGCAGCCATCGCCTCGGTGATCTTCGGCTGGGCCGCCCCGGTCGGGGATTTCCGCACGGCGCTCCTCTATGCGAGCGTCCTTGCCCTCGCCGCCGGCATCTGGGCCTTCGCCCTCCCTGAAGGCGAACGAAGCTCCTGAACATGTGCATCCGGGCTGATCGACCCTCGTAGGTCAGCGAGCTTGCTCGCGCCTTCCCGGAGCGCGAGCAAGCTCGCTGACCTACAACGGACCAGACGTGACGCCGCTCGGGCGACCCAATCCGCATTCAGCCGAGCCAACCCAGCAGTCCCAGGCTTGAAAGCTTGATTGCTTGTGCCTACGGTCCAACCCTTTCGCGTTCCATGTCGTCCCAATCCCTCACCCAGATCCGTTCCATCCGCCTCGAAAAGGCCGCAGCCCTGAGGGCCAAGGGGGTGAACCCCTATCCGGCCCAGAGCAAGAGGACGAACTACGCCGCGGAGATCACGGGGAATTTCGACACCTTCAACGGCAGGAAGGTGGTGGTCGCGGGGCGCCTGGTCGCCTTCCGCAAGCAGGGAGCGCTGGCCTTTGGAAAACTCCTGGACCAGTCAGGGTCGATCCAGCTTTTCATACGCCGCAACCAGCTCGATGCAGTCCCGCCCGGGCCCGGGGGCATAGCCTTTGGCGACCTGAACCTGATCGACATCGGCGATTTTGTGGAGGCCGACGGCACGGTGATGAAGACGGACCGCGGCGAGATCTCGGTTTCGGTGGAGGCCCTTCGGCCCCTGACAAAGTCGCTGAGGCCGCTGCCGGACCAGTGGTCCGGTTTGGCCGACCGGGAGACGATCCTGCGGAAGCGATATCTGGACGCGATCATGAACCCGGCGAGCCACCAGAGGTTTGCGCTCATCGCGAAGATGATTTCGTCCATCCGGCGCTTCCTGGAGGACAAGGGTTTTATCGAAATTCCCACCCCCATCCTCCAGCCCCAGTACGGCGGAGGCACGGCAAAGCCGTTCAAGACCCGACTGAACGCCCTCGGGTGCGACATGTACCTGGCCATTTCGCACGAGCTCTATCTCAAGAGGCTCATTGCCGCGGGCTACGACAAGGTCTTCACGATCGGGCGCTACTTCCGCAACGAGGGCATCGACAAGAGCCACCACCCGGAATTCTCGATGGTCGAGACCATGACCGCCTACCAGAACTACGAGTACAACATGGCCCTGGTCGAGGAGATGTTCCGGCACGTCGCGACCCACGTCTTCGGCCGGACGGAATTTATCGTGCGGGGTCAGACGATCGATTTCGCCCCGCCCTGGAAGCGGATCAAGATGTCCGATGCCGTGCGTGAAACGACCGGGATCGACTTCCTGGCGTGTTCGGGGCCGGAGGAGGCCAACCAGCACCTGAAGGCCCTTGGGGTGGCGGATGCCCAGCCCACCGTCGGCGAGGCGATGGTCCGCGCATTCGAGCACGCGGTGGAACCGACGCTGATCCAGCCGACCCTGGTCTACGGCCACCCCATCGAAATTTCACCGCTGGCAAAACCCTGCGAGGACGACCCGCGCCTGGTCGAGCGTTTCGAGATCTTCATCGCCGGGATGGAGTGCGGCGACAATTGGAGCGAGCAGAACGACCCGGTGAAGATTCTCGAGACCTGGCGCAAGGCCTATCGGCCGGAGGACGTGGAGAGCGGCAAGGCCCACACCATGGACTACGACTTCATCGAGATGCTTGAGTACGGACTCCCGCCCACCACCGGCATCGGGCCCGGCATCGAACGCATGGCGATGATCTTCACGGGCGAGGAGAACATCGACGACGTCATCTTCTTCCCGCTCCTCCGCCCGGAACTTTCGCGGTTCAACGCGGAACTCTACGGGGTCGCGCTGCCGGAGGAGCCCGGGAAGCCTGCCGGCGAACCCCCGGCCCAATAGGCTGCTGCCTTTCGAGCGATGGCCTCGCACCTTATTTTTGTCGGGACGTATACCCGGACCACAAGCCGGGGCATCTACTCCACCCGGCTCGATGCAGACACGGGACAACTGTCAGCGCCGGTCCTGGCCGCCGAGACGGTCAGCCCGACCTTTCTGGCGTTTTCGCCGGACCAGAGGCGTTTGTACGCCGTCCTGGACAGCAAGGACATGGCGGTTGCCTATGCCGTGAACGCAGACTCCGCCGGGCTCGACCGGATTTCCGGCCCCCCGTCCGCCGATGTCCCCGCGCCGTGCCACGTCGCCGTCGACCGGACGGGACAAGCCC